>JAUIKB010001090.1 GCA_030430975.1 Polyangia bacterium | reverse complement strand
TCTGCGTTCGATCGAGTGATTCAAGCCGGCGGCTTCATCTCGGCGCGCCCCGGCAGCCCCCGCGACGCCAATGAAATTCAGATTCCGAAGGCTGATGCCGACCGGGCGATGGACGCGGCGGCGTGCATCGGCTGTGGCGCTTGCGTAGCCGCCTGTCCGAATGCTTCGGCGAATCTGTTCACCGCGGCGAAACTCGCGCACTTGTCGCTGCTGCCGCAGGGCCAGGCCGAGCATCCCGACCGCGTGCGCAAGATGGTCGGACAGATGGATGCCGAAGACTTTGGTCACTGCACCAACCATCTGGAGTGCGAGGCGGCGTGTCCCAAGGGGATCAGCGCGGAGTTCATCGCCAAGATGAACCGTGAGCACATCAAGGCGATGATCGCCTCGTCCGACGAGATCAAGGAACGTCGCGGCGGCTCGCGCTGAGGCGCGGCCGCTTTGCCGGTCTCGGTTAGTCGCTGAGCCGCGTCGGGGCGCCAGCTACCTAGGTGGCTACTCTTTGGTGACCGGTAGGATAGGCGCCCAAATCAGACGCTCGAGCATGTCATCCTCGATCAGCAAGCCCTGATCGCTGAAGAACAGTGCGTTCGCCGACTCGGCGTCACGACGCTCACCAACGAACAAGATGCCCTTGCCGTCGCCGTTGTAGCCGAGTTGCACGATCGCGTTTTTGAGCCACTTGCCGCCGCCATCCAGTTCCACGGTCTCGGGCAGCGTGTAGAACCCCTCAGACGGCAGCTGCTTAAGGGTCTTTGCCCACGTCGGCGACCGCAGCGGAGTGGTCGGCTCGCCCCAGAACCAGCGGTTGTTCTCGTTGCGGCCGGGTCGCACCACGAACTTCATCCCGCCGTTGTTCGGCTGCCCTAGGTACACCAGCACTCCGGCGGGGAAGGCTTCCTCGTGGCCAGGGTACGGTTGGGTGGTTCGGTATAGTCCGGGATCGGGTAAGTCGAGCATATGAATATCGGTCTTTTCAGTTAATCCCGGCGCTGCGGGAATCGTTGGGCCGGCAATCTAACGCACCCGGCCCAGAGGACAACCCCGTAGGCAGCCCGGACGCCAGATGAGTATGATCACCTGGTGCTTGGCCACGTGTGGGGTCGCGTTTCGAGGCCGCTGAGCCTTTGGTTCAGCGTGTGCCTGACTCTAGGGTGCGGTTCGTCCCGATCGATGCCTCGTGCGGAGGGTACGGCGACCCGCGAGCCGGCCCAGAGCCCAATGCGTTTGGGACCCGCAGTCGAGTACACGCTGGCATTGGTGAATCGCGATCGAGCAGCGGAGGGACTGCTGAAGCTCACGTACGACCCGGTCGCGGCGAAGGCGGCTCAGCGTCACGTGGAGGACATGGTGTGCCATGGCTTCACCGCGCACATCGGAAGTGACGGATCGGTTCCAGAACAGCGCTATACCGACGCAGGCGGTGCTCATATGGTCCAGGAGAACGCAGCTTGTTTTTTTGACGAGGAAAAGCGTACCGTCGACCCGGACGCGCGCTTCGAGTCAGAGAGGATCGCCCGGATTCAACAGGCGTTTTTGCATGAATTGCCGCCAGATGATGGCCATCGGCGCAACATTTTGAGCGCTCGCCACACAGCTGTGGGAATTGGCTTGGCAAAACCGGCGGGCGTCGAGGCACTGTGCGTGGTCCAAGAGTTCGTGGATGCTTATGCGGATTATGAGACGATCCCTCGGGCGCTGCGCGCTGGCGCGACGCTGCGTGTTGCGGGGGACATGCGACCGCCGGCGAAGTTCGGTGGGATCGGCATCGCCAGGCTGCCCGAGCGCGGACCGTCCACCGCTTCGAGACTCAACGCGACCAGCAGCTATCGCATTCCGACGCCCACGCAGCTCTATTTCGCCTCCGGGTTCAAGACACCCGTTCCGGTTCAGGTTTCGGGTCAACGCTTCGAGGTCGACCTGCCGATCGGACACGAGGCGTCTGGCCTGCATGCCCTGAGCGTTTGGGCACAACTGCCCAGGGAAAACAGTCTGGTGATGGTGGGCCTGCGGACGTTTCGTGTGCGCGGGTCTGAGAATCGTTGACAGGTGCACTTCTGCTGAATAGAAGTGAGAAGTGCAACTTCTTACTACTGCGAGTTGGGTTGTTGGGCTGTTCGCGTTGGTCGGGTGCTCCGGCTCAAGTTCGCCGGCAACGCCGGGCGCCGACGGTCGGGGGATGGGCGGAGCGAGCGGGACAGCCGCTGGGGGGACAGGGGCAACAGGGGCGGGCGTTGGGGGCGCTGGTTCTGGCGGCGCGACCGGGGGCGTTGGAGGCGCCGGTGGCGCAGCGGGCACAGGTGCCGGCGGCGCCACGGCAGGCGCAGGCGGC
>JAUIKB010000054.1 GCA_030430975.1 Polyangia bacterium | reverse complement strand
CGTTCGACGGTGAGTTCGGCACCGAAGAGCGGCGGGTCAGCGACATCGTTCGGGATGCCAACGACCGACGCGCGATGATCCCGTACCCAAAGGTCCAACGCACGTACCAGTACACGGACGGGACGGGATTCCTCCGTGGGTACAGCACCGGTCAGGGACTCCTAAAATGGGACCTCAATACCTACCAGCCGGTAACGATTCCAGCCGGATACGTTGGCGAGTTTCCAGCCCTGATCCCGACGCCGCCTGGAACCATCAAGACGTGGCGACCTGGCTCCAGTAGTGACGCGGCTGAGCGCAGACGGTTTTACGAAGTCATCAATGGAACGCCGCGACTGCTCTATGACGCTGCGCCGCATGAGGGTCGCGACGGCAACACCAGCATAACGCGCTCGGGCGAAAACAAGATGAGCTGGGACGAGCGCTACATCTCGTTCGAGGTCTATAAGAACGGCAACTACCAAGACGCATGGGGGTTGGTCTTCGACATGACGACAGAGCAGGTCGTCAGTGAGTGGAACAGCGGTATCGACATCCAAGAGGGACAGATCACGATGTCCGCTAGTGGAAAGTTCGTGACCTACGACTCGTCCAGCGACGGCGACGACGGCTATCAATACATCGTGCGCAACAACGACGCGACGCAGTCAGACGCTGGTCTACCCAACTTCGAGCACGAACTGACCGGCATGTCGGGCCCGGGCGGCAGCGGCCACGGCGACATGTGCCAGACAATTCAAGGCAATGACGCGTGGGTCGGTCGGCGCGCAGGGCGCGTGATGATGCACGTATTCGAAGGGCCCAACGCCGGCAAGACGATCGACATGATCGCTGGCGTCGAGCGCAACGCCGAGATCGGACACATCAGCTGCCAGGCCTATCTTCACGAGGGTTGGGCGATCATGAACAACGTGGTGCCTGCGGACTGCGTGGATTGCGGGGAACTCGGTCACTTCAAGAACAAGATCTGGGCGATCCAACTCGACGAAAGCGCCGAGGGTCGAGGCCAGAGCGCGCTCATGCGGGTCTATGCACGAGTACATCGCCAGCTCCCCGCCGCCAGTGGCAACTTCGTGCGCAGCGTCCACGTCGACCCGACGCGCGACCTGACCAAGGTCTTCTACAACAACTACATTACCCCCGAGGGCAGCACCGACGCCGGCGAGATCTGGGTCGCGCAACAGAAGAAAGAGCACGGCGATGAGCTACCGCTGGGGACGTCGCTATAGACGTCTACATCAGTCGCCACCGCAGCCCGCTGGGACTGCAACGAGTCACCATCTAGCGGGCGCGCGCGCCAACTTGCCCGCCTTCGGATCTCAGCGGTGATCTGTTACCCTTTTCGCTATGCGATCCCGCTTGTTTCTATGTGCGTCGCTGTTGAGCCTGTTCGTGGCGTGCGGCGGCGGAGTTGAATCAGAGGATTCCGGCGGCGGAACCGGCAGCGGGGCCAAGGGTGGCGGCGGCACGGCGGGCGCTGCTGGCAAAGGTGGCGGCAAAGGCGGACCTGAGTGCTACGAGGCCTGTATCGACAAGGGTGAGAGTGCCGAGGTATGCGAAAAGGTCTGCCTGGGCGGCAAGGGCGGCGGCACCGGTGGTGGAGGCTCCGTCCTGGAGTGTTACGACGCATGCATCGAAAAGGGTGCGCCACCCGAGGTGTGCAAGGAAGCCTGTGACAACCCACCGGGCACCGGCGGAACGGGCTTCGGCGGCACGGGCACCGCTGGCGAGGGCAGCGAGGGAGGCAAGATCGATCCGGTGGTGGAAAAGCCCTGCGTCCAGTGCTTGTCAGACCAGGGCGCGACCTGCGGTGACGAGGTCAAGACGTGTGAACAGAGCCTGGCGTGCCAGCAGCTACAGTGGTGCCCTATCCTGTGCGGCAAAGCGTCGTGTATCGACGAGTGCAACGAGATCATTCCGACCGGTGTGAAGCCGCTCGCGGATCTAGTGCAGTGCGCCGCGTGCGGGGCCTCCGCGCCGTGCGCGACGGAGTGCGCCAGCGCGCTGCTGCTCGATTACTGCGAGTAGCCCGCCCCAACCATCCGTCTCTTGGGGGCCGGAATATTCCACGACGCCGCGGGTTGTAGATCGTGCCGCCAGAGCTCGCCTTGACACGCCAACATGCGTGATTATCGGTAAATTTCGCCCTCTGATGGCCAGGTGAGACGATGGAAAACCTCCCCTCACAAGCCCCAGCTGAAGCTCCTGTCCACGACCCGTACGTACGCCCGAACACGTCCAAGCGGCGCGGCGGGCTGAAACTTTGGCTGCTGGGTCTTGCGGTCCTCGCGCTACTCGGAACGGCGGTGACGACGGCAACGGTGACAGTCGTCCTCGCTAAGAGCGCGGCGGCTCAATCCATCGGCTCTGAGAACCTCCCCGTGCCGCGCGGATCGCTCACCGATGCCGAGAAGCACACCACCGGTCTGTTCAAGCGTGCCGCTCCGTCCGTCGTGTTCATCACTCGGTTGCAAACGGCCCCGCGACGGTTCCGTATGCGCGGGGACGACATACCGGCCGGCACCGGTTCGGGCTTCATTTGGGACAAGCGCGGACACATCGTCACGAACTATCACGTGATCCGCAAGGCGAGCGGAGCGAAGGTGACGCTTGCGGACCGGACCACGTGGAAAGCGAAACTGGTTGGATCGGCGGTCGACAAAGATCTGGCGGTACTGAGAATCGACGCGCCGGCTGAACGACTCACCCCGATCAAACTGGGTGGCTCGGATGACCTGCAGGTCGGGCAACACGTGTTGGCTATCGGCAATCCGTTCGGACTCGATCACACGCTGTCGACCGGCGTGATTTCTGGCCTCGGACGCGAGATCAAATCCGTCGCGGGCCATCCCATCTCCGGCGTGATTCAAACCGACGCCGCCATCAACCCAGGCAACTCCGGTGGGCCGCTGCTCGACTCATCGGGACGCCTGATCGGCGTCAACACCTCGATCTACAGTCCGTCTGGAGCGTCAGCGGGCATCGGGTTCGCCGTCCCGGCCGATACGGTGAATCGAATCGTTCCGGACCTGATCAAACACGGCCGTCGAATGCGGCCCGGCCTCGGCATTGAGGTCGCCGACAACAGCCTTTCGCGCCGTCTCAAACTCTCGGGCGTACTCGTCATGAACGTTCCGGCCGGCTCCGCCGCCGACAAGGCAGGCCTCATCCCGACTCGTCGAGATCCGCGCACAGGTGGCGCGGTTCTCGGCGACGTCATCATCAAGGTCGAGGACCGGGCGATTCGCGGAAATACCGACCTGTACAAGGCTCTCGACAGACGCAAGATCGGAGACGTCGTCTCGGTCACGGTGATGCGTGGCAATCAGCGCGTCACGCTTAAGCTTCCGCTCGTCGTCATCGACGCGGGCAAGTAACGAAGTCAGGAGAACCAACAGCGAAAGGAGTAGCGATATGTGGTGGGAATGCAGTGAGTGTGGAGGAGCGCTGCACGGTGAACACGCTCCGAGCGTGTGCCGGATCTGCGGGCGAGCTAGCGCTCGGTTCGTCGAGAATCGGGGAGACGACTACGACGATGTCGATTCCGTCCGCGCTGCGTGGCTACGCGCCGGCGTCGAGCGCGCTCGGTACTTGCGATCGCGCCGCGGTCTGACAGTCGGGTCGCTGCCGAGCCGCGACGCTATTTAGCCGCCTTGGCGGCTTTCAAGATGTCGTCGACGGTCACGCGTTCCTTGTACGTCTCGAGAAATCCGCGCCAGGCGATCTTTCCAGACTTGTCGATCACGTAGACGGCAGGCCACGCGATCTCGTTACCCGGATCGAACAGTCCGAAGGCCTTGGTCAGCTTGGCCTCTGTATCGCTCAGTACCGGAAACCTCACATCGAGCTTCTTCACCAGAGCCTGAGAGTCCTCCACCGTATCCACGCTGAGGGCGACGAGTTCCGCCCCGGCTTCCTGAAACTTGGACTGATTGGCTTGCAGCTCACCTAGCTGCTTGCGGCAGTAGGGTCACCAGTGACCGCGGTAGAAGACCAGCACGGTTGTCTTCTCACCACGCGTCCACTTGCCCGTCGTGGCTGGGACCGCTTCGAGCTTGGGCGCTTCTTTGCCCACGGCCAGCGCAGATTCGGTCAAGCCCTTGGGTGCGGAGTTGCGTCGCGCCTGGGGCGGAAACACGGACTTCTTCGGCTTCGCGGTGACGGACTTCGCCGACTTCTCAGCGCTGTTGACCGCAACAGCGCTCGAGGTGGTCGCGGGCTTCGGCTCAACCTTGTCTTTGCAGCCGATCGTCAGCGCGCAGGCAGCGATCGGGGCCCAGAGGATTGCGTGTTTCAAGCCGTCGGCTTAAAGCCGTGGCTCCCGAGTTGCAAGCAACGACTAGTTGCTCGGAATGTCCTACGGTTCGGGATTCGGTGCTGCTGGCTTCGTCACCAAATGGATAACCCGCCCGGCTTGCCCCTGTGTGTCGATGCTCAGGCCCTTCAACGCTTCTTGAACGCAGCGCTCTTCGGGACTGCCTGTCGCGTTACCCCGAAGCGTCAGCGTCAGCGATCCATCCTCGCTGTAAGTCGCTTCGAGCGCGAGCTGGTCGCTCCCGGAGCACGCCAGCGCGGCGGCTGCTCGGGTATCTAGCGCGTCCCGAACTGCTTTCTCCACCGCTAGCGTTTCGTCGCTGACGGTTGGTGCAGGCTTTGGTTCGGGCGCGGTTGCCACCGTTGGAGTCGGCTTTGGCGCCTCCGGACGTTTTGGCTCGCTTGGCGTTGCCGGCGCCTTCACGGTGTACGTCGCCTTCTTAAGCTTGCCTCGAAGACTGCGAGATAACTCGGGCAGCTTGCCGGCAAGTACGTTCGCAACGCATGCATCGGCAGGCGAAAGGCCTTCGGAAATCCCGGCTAAGACTTGCCCAGAGAATTCAATCGTCGCACCGGATCCGCACTTCAGGATAGCTGTGTGATTGTCCGATATCACTTTGTCAACGGCACCGGCGTCGTCGAAGGCCACGAAACCCGGTTGGCGAGCGGGTGCTACGCTCAACGGTCTCGTCACGGCACAACCACTGCCCGCGGCGGAGGCGCAGTCGACCGAAATCTGCCGACCGCAACCGCGCACGACGTACTTCGATTCCCGTTCCGCCCACGGTGTGATTAAGTCCGCCGGGCACGACAGCGCCTCGACGCCCATCTTGACTGCCGTTTGGCTTGTGTGCTGCCCGCATCCGAAGGCGAATGTTAAGGCCGAAGCGAGGGCGAACGCCAAACCTGTTGTGCGACTGTGTATCGAACTAGTCATTCGGCACCTCGGGTCGGCTCGGGAGCTGTTTCCGCGGGTAGAGTGTCTGCCTGGTTGAAACTATCGGGAGCTATGACGTGGACGCTCTTTGGTGAAACCAGGTACCAACCGCCAGTGGCCGCATCTATGATTAACGGGACTAGGCCTGTGATGATGTCGAGGAAGATAAAACCGCCCCCAACGCGGCGCTCAACACGCACGGTCACCGCATCAACGCCGTCCCGCTTGAACACGATGACATGGTCGCGCGTGGTATCTAGCGTCACGCGCACGGGGGTCTCTCCCTCTTTTACGCCATCGATCCAGACCTCCATGCCTTGGGGCTCCGAATCGATCGGCACTTCTGCCGAGGTTCCGCTGAATATCAAACCGCAGCCAGAGCAGCCTAGAGCAAGCGCAACAACTGTCGCGCGCACGGCCGCAAGCGACCTCCCTGTCCAATCCCGCCACATGCAGGGTTCCCTACGGGTGTCCGTCCCCCGAATCAAGGGAATACCGCACTAATAGAGTAGTTTATCTACCCACTGGTAACCCCGCGTGCAGCTTCGTCCCTACCAACAGCAGGCCATCGAAGCCGTGATCGGCGCGCGCAAGGCGGGCATCCGACGCATGGTGGTGTGCCTGCCGACTGGCGCCGGCAAGACCGTGATCTTCGCTGAGCTGGCGCGCCGGGCGAACCGACCGGTGTTGGTCCTGGCGCATCGAAAAGAACTCGTCGACCAGGCGCGTGGCAAGGTCGCACGCGCGCTGGACGACAGCACGGCGGTCGCGGTCGAGCGCGCGGAAATTGAGGCGGACCCAGCCGCAAAGGTCGTCGTTGCCTCGATCCGTTCGCTGCGCGAAGACCGACTGAAGCGACTGCTCAGCAGTCATCGCTTCGGTTTGATCGTGTACGACGAATGCCACCACGCGGCCGCCGAAGACAATCAGCGCGTGCTGCGTAGCCTCGGCGCATTTGACGACGACTGGACGGGTACGCTGCTCGGCTTCACGGCGACGACGGCGCGCGGCGATGGCGTTGGGCTCGACATCGTGTTCGAGAAGCTCGTCTACCGTCGCAGCATCTCGGAGCTGGTGGTGGCCGGGTATCTTGCGCCTCTGAACGGGTACCGCATCACGACCGCTGCCGATCTGGTGCGCGTGACCGCGGGCGCCGGCGACTTCGTCGTCGATGAACTCGCTGAGGCTGTGGACATCGAGTCACGCAACGCCCTGGTCGCCCGGAGCATTCAGGAGCTGGCTCGCGATCGGCGCACCATCGCGTTCTGCGTCACGGTCAAACACGCCAGCCACCTGGCAAAAGCGCTCAACACCGTCGGGGTGCGGACGGGTATCGTTTACGGCGACATGAAGCCTGCGGATCGCACACAGACGCTGGCCGACTTCCGTGCAGGTCGACTCGATGCCGTGACGAACGTCGGCGTGCTGACGGAGGGCTTCGACGATCCCGGCGTGTCGTGCATCGCGATGGCTCGCCCTACCCGCTCCGAAGGCCTGTACGCCCAGTGCGTGGGTCGCGGCACCCGACTGCACCCCGGCAAGACGAACTGCCTGGTGCTCGACTTCGTCGATCTGTCGGAGCTCTCGCTCGTGACGCTGCCCACGCTCGCGGGGCTACCCCCCGACCTCGATATGGAGGGCAAGTCCCTCGACGAGGTCGAACGAACGATGCAGGCGATCTGGGACCTAAATCCCGGGTTTGAGGTCGAGCCGGGCTCAATTACCCTTGGAGAAATTCAGAAGCGCGCCGCGTCGTTCGACCCGCTGAAGCTCGGCGTCGACGCGGAGGTCAACGCGATCAGCGCCAATGCCTGGGAAAGTTTGGGCAGCCGCGGCCTCGCGCTACATGCCTTCTGGGGCAAACAGGCCTTGCGCAAGGGCCGGCTCACCGAGATTCTGGTGTTGGACGCCGCTGGGCAGAAGGGCGTGCGTAAAGGCGGCAAACGCTGGGTGGTCAGCCTCGACGGCAAAGTCATGGAACGCTTCACGCGCCTCGACGACGCCGTCGAGGCGGTGGACTACGAGCTGCAGCGTAAAGGGCGCGAGGTGGCTCGTAGCGCCACGGCCCAAGCCGCATGGCGGGAGGAGCCCGTGCCCGCCGGGCTCGCCGACCGCCTCGGACGCCTGCGCCCGCCGCGCACTGCCGCAACGCACGGCGAAGCTATCCGATTGCTGGCCTTTGCCGAACATGGTCCGGGCCGCGTCACCCGGCGAGCGAAGTAGAGTACGCTCGCGCCCATGAACTCGGTCCGACTCGGCTTGCTTCTGGCGGCGGTTTTCGCCTACGGATGCAGCAACGAAGCCGAGAGCGCGGGTGGGACCACAGCCGACGCTGGCCCTGATGCACGACTCGACGCCGGCGACGGCACTACCGGCGACGCTTCCCCGGAGACAGGAGCAGACGCGGTAAAGGAATCTGGAGTGCGGGGGTGCGCCGCCGGCAGCCGCCCGGGAGCTTCCGGGGCGACCGACGGGATGATGACTCCGGCGGGCCACGGTTACAATGTTCGCACGCCATCCAGCTACGACCCGCTGCGGGCGTACCCGCTAACGGTTGCCTTCGCACCGTCCGGTGGCACGGCAGAATCGATCGAGCAGGCAACGCAGCTCACTTCGACAGCCAGTGCTGCCGGGCATCTGATCGCCTACGTCGATACGGTGAGTCCGACCGATGTAGCCGGGGCTCAGGACGTCGCGCTCGTGGGGCAGCTAGTCGCCGATGCGTGGTGCGTCGACCCAAAACGCATTTACTATACCGGAAGTTCTGACGGCGGAGGCGTGATCTACACGATGGTGCTCAACGACTATTCGCCGCTACCACCAGCAGCTATCGCACCGTTCGCCGCCGGCACGAGCCCCTCCGCGTTGAGCGGCCTGGACTGCCTGGCCGCACCGTTCTCCGTCATGGTCATGCACAACAGCGGGGACATGGTGTTCCCCGTCGCTTACGGTCAGGCCGGGCGCGACTACTGGGCGCGCTGCAACGAGTGCGGTCCCGCCGCGGCCCCGCTCGCAAACGGATGCGTGCCGTTCACGGGCTGCAAGGACGGTGTTGAAGTGCAGTACTGCGAAGGTTCCGGCGGCCACGGCGCGTGGCCGCCGCTGAACGCCGACATATTCGCGTTCTTCGACCGTTTCAGCCGGTAGCTCGTCAGCCGCAACCGTGCCGGCTCGCTAGCCAGCCTTCAACACATCGAACTGCATGAAGTGACCGCCCTCGGCCCGGGTGAGACGTTCGCGCAACGTCGCGCCAAGCGCGACGGCAGGGGTGATGACGCCGTATGCCTCCGGCGCATCTGCATCTAGCGCCAAGCACAATCCCGTCTCCGCAAGCATTTTCGAGGTCGCCAAGTAGCCCGGATCGCCCCGGCCGGTAACCTCGACCTGGACCCAGCGCCCGTTGTCGGCGACGGCGTGGACACGGGCTCTGAAGTGTCCGGCTTCTTGCAGCCACTTCGGCGGCCCCTCGCCTGACTTGGGATTGAGGTTGATGGGGTCGCCGACGAAGTAGCCGAAGCCTCGACTGCCGATCAGCGCAGCCGTGCGTGCCCATGCGCCCATGGTGATGCCTTCCTCGTAGTCGCAAGGCAGCTGGCCTAGCAGGTACAGCGAACGCCGCACGATTCGAGCATTGACCGGCGCCATGAAGAACGGGCCACCGACGCTGCCGAAATCGGCGTCGTAGCGCATCTTCTTGTAGCCGCCGGCGTGCTTGTCCGTACGAGGCGCGTCCGGATCCGGCACCAACACGTAGGGGTCGCGATGAAACTCCCGATCGTACTTTCCCGACTTGATGACCTTGGCGCGCGCCCGACCCGAAGCCATCGTGCCGCCGCTCGCCGAGCCAGCATAGTCCTTATAGAGCGTCTTGACCGAGCGGGTCCGTGCGCCCTTTGCCTCGAGGTGCTCGATCGCAAATTGTCGACGCCCGCCGCGTTGACGATCTTCGACTTATTTTCCTTCGCGATATCGTGATAGGCGTCGATCATCTCGCGCTGAAAGAAGTACTCACCGCTCAGGTCCGCGTAGTGTTTGCCGCGTTCAGCGCATTCTCGAACCAACACATCGCCATTTAGCTGGCTGTACGGTCCCGCCGTGGTGATGACTACCCGTGCCTGATCGGCGAGCGCGGCGATCGTGCGGGGCTCATTCGAGTCAGCCACGATGACGCCCGCGTCCAGCTTGAGCCGCGCCTTGAGCGACATGAGCTTGCCCTCGTTACGGCCAGCGATCGCCCATTTGATCGAGCCCGCCTCCGGATGGGTCTTCAGGTATTCGGCCACGAGCTGGCCCGTGAACCCCGTCGCACCGAACAGCACTAGGTCGTATGACATGGTCGGGCGTATAGAGCGCGGCTGGCCGCGCGACCAGTCGGCGTGGTGGTGAACGCGTCGCAATTTGCCCCGATCGGTGAAAAACCGTGGAGTAACGCCCCAAGTTCCCGGTGAATTCCGCCCCGTTTGATGCTTGGTCTCCGACTTGCAACGCCGCGCTGAATGCGCAAAGAGCGTGAGCTATGAAGAGTCGAATCCCTTACGTAGTCGCCTTGATCGGCTCACTGCTCGGGCTGGTCTTCGGCTTCTATTCCACCTTGGATTACGCCGAGCACCTCGACCGGCGACTGCACGACGTGCACTGCAGCTTCATCCCAGGCGCCGCACCGACCGCCGAAGCGGAGGCGTGCCGTGCCGCGATGTACTCGCCCTATTCGGCCGTGATGAAGGAAGCGTATTGGGGCGGCATCCCGATCTCGCTGTTCGCGCTAGGGGCTTTCGCGTTCTTTGTCGGATTCGCAGCATACCTGCTCGTGTCCGGACCGAACGCGCCGCGGCGCTCTCGGGTGTTCTACGGTTTGGTCGGGCTGACTCCCCTGCTCGTGTCGATCGGGATGTTCACGATCAGCCTGCTCAAGCTGGGCAGCATCTGCAAGACGTGCGCGGGTATCTACATCGGCTCGACACTGCTAGCGATCGGAGCGGTGTGGGGCATGTTCGTGAAAGCGAAGCCCGTCGCGCCCAGCTCGACCGATGAGTCGGACGAGAGGCGGCGCGTTGCGCCGACGCTACCGATGACGCCAGCTCCTTCGGGCGGCCCGATGCGGGTCATCGCCCCAATCGCTTGGCTCGTTGCGCTCGCGGTGCTCACGCTGCTGCCGAGTGTCGTGTACGCAACCGGCGTTCCCGACCACCGCCCGTATTTGAAACAGTGCGGCGCCCTGAAGAAGCCCGCTACGAAGAAGGACCGACTGCTATCGGTCGTCACGCCGAAATCGAAACGACCGGCCACGCTGTTCGAAGACCCGCTGTGCCCAACGTGCAAGGCGTTCCACGAGCGGCTCGTCCGGGACGGCGTGTTCGACAAACTGAAGAGCGACCTGGCGCTGTTCCCGCTCGACAATGAGTGCAACTGGATGCTCGACACGGCGCTCCACCCGGGTGCGTGCACGCTGAGCAAGGCGGTTATCTGCGGCAAGGACGACGCGCGCCTGGTACTGGAGTGGGCCTACGAACATCAGGAGTCTCTGACCGCCGCCGGCAAGGCGGGCCAGCCGCAGCTCCGCGCTGCCATCAAAGCGCGCTGGGGACAGAAGATGCTGACGTGCGTGGACGACAAACAAACCAAAGAAACCCTCAATCGCCATTTGCACTTCGCGTCCGCGAACTCGATCCCTGTTTCAACGCCGCAACTGTTTCTTTCCGGAACGCGCATCTGTGACGAGGACACCGACATGGGTCTTCGCTACACGCTCGAACAACTGGCCCCGGAGCTGTACCGATGAGCGAAAACAACAAACTCGTCGGACCGCTCGTCGGCGTCAGCGTGACGCTGCTGACCGCGCTGATCGGCTTGGTCACCGTCCGGTCGGCCGTCGCCTCCGCGGGCGAGCGCCTGCTGACGCCCGAAGCCGAAAAGCCTCAAGTCGCGGTCGCCGACCAAGCCGAAGTCAGCTACTGCACGCCGCGCTTCAAAGAAGTCCTGCAGCGGGTGCTTCACAGCTGCGGACTGTCCGGCGAAGGCCAGCGCCGCGGCTGCAAGCCGGCCGACGTGAAGAACTTCGCGTCGATCAGCGACGAGGACTTCAACGCTTTGTTCACGCCACTCAAGGATCGCGGCGCCGTGCTCATGTTCGACACGTCGAAGCACGAGCTCGACGCGGCGTCGAAGAAGTTGCTCGAAGACCGCTGGTTCGATCGCAAAGGCGCACGGTACTTCTTCGTTGTCGCGCGCGCGTCGAAGACCGGGACGCCGTCGAAGAACCGCGCGCTCTCGCATCGGCGCGCCAACTCCGTGATGTTCCACCTCAAGGAGATCGCCAAAGACGACCCCGATCTGGACAAGAAGGTCGGCTTGCTCTGGCTCGGCAATGAGTTCGCCCAGCTGTCGAAGTCGTACTGCGACTGGAACAACTCGCGACCCAACAAGAAATGCGGCGAGGAACCGATCAACCGCTCCGCATTTGTGTCCTGGGTCGATTGCCGGCTATGAGACCCGCCATGTCTGCCCGCGGATCCATCGGCCTGGCTCTTCTGTTAACGGCACTCAGCGGCTGCGAGGACAAGGCCAAACAGCCTGCGGTGACACGCAGCCGTAGCCAGTCGGTCGTCGCCAAACCCGGCGCCAAACCGACCGCTGCCGCGACGACGCAGAACACCGCGCCCAAACCCACCGGTAAGCTCGCCAAACGCAAGACTACAAAACTGTGCGGCGGCGCTCTCAAGCCGGGCTATCCCGCCCCCAGTCTCAAGGTACCGACCGCCGGCAAGGCGCCGAACTCAGAGCTGATCCCCAGCGGCAAGTGGGTGTGGGTCAATTTCTGGGCGGCATGGTGCGAGCCTTGTAAGGAAGAGATCCCACGCCTGCTCAAGTGGCAATCTCAGCTCAGTTCGAGCAAGACACCGATGGTGGTTTCCTTCATCACGCTTGACGACGACGAACGCCAGCTCAACGCGTTTCTCAAGAGCCAGCCCGCCAGCGGTCTCCAGGGCACGTACTGGCTGAAGGAAGGCGATCCGCGCGCCGAGTGGCTCAAAGCCGCGAAGCTCGATGAGGATCCGAGCCTGCCGCTTCATCTGCTGGTGGATCCGAAGGGCGCGATCCGCTGCGTTATCGACGGTGCGGTCGAATCCAGCGACTTCGAACAGGTCAAAGCGCTGCTGAGCCAGGGCTGAGCGGTATACTGGCTCGATGGGGCTGGGACGGAGCGTGCCCGAGTGGGCTGCACTTCAAGATCGATTGCGCGAATTGGCCGCGCAAACCGGCGCACACAATGCGTACGTGGTCGATAACTGGGGCAACCTGTGGTGCGAGGGGTTGGGCGCCACCTGGAAGGGTCAAGCAGCCATCATCACGACGGTACTCAATGCCGTCG
>JAUIKB010000053.1 GCA_030430975.1 Polyangia bacterium | reverse complement strand
ATCCGGCCGTCGTCGATATGTGCCCCTCGGGGAGCGCAACAGTGCCGATCTCGGATGGGTCCCCGCAGCTCGCCGAGGCGTGATTATGCGCTACCCGGGGGACTCGCTTACCTCCCACACTCGCCCGCGTGCCGGGTTCTGACGGATGAAGTACGGGGGCAACGTGGAGCCTCTGCGCTGCTCTCCGCTTGTCGTGTCGCCCGTCTTGCGACGACGCGGCGGCGGCGGCGGCGGCTTGGCCGGCACTGCATCCGCGACCTCTTCCGGCTGCAAACTGACGGGCTCAACGTCGTCGAGCTCCTCTGCCGAGTCCGGCACGACCTCCTCTACATCGTCGAGCTCGTCGGGAGCGCTCGCGGGTACTTCGAGCTCGTCCTCGTCATCGTATTCGTCTTCTTCGCCCTCGTCCTCATCGTCAACAGGCGGCTTCGCCGGAATCGGCGGCAGATCCGTCACAGGCGCGGCAACGTTGATGATGCGCATCGCCTGAATCGCGGACTTGGTGGCAGCATCCGGCGGCTTAGGCGATGCGTCATCGAGCGGGGGCGCGGGAGTGCTCGGACGACGACGCTCGCTGTCGAGGTTGGCTAGCTGCCCGGGCGGGCCGTCTTCGGTGAGCATCGTTAGATCCGCGGGTAGCGGGGCCTGCATCTGCGGCTCACCTAGCGATGGAGTGGCGTCGGCGGAGGTCCGGTCTGCAGCGGGCGCGTCCGCCGGCGCCGCTTGAGGCGGTTCCGAGGGCGAAGCCGCCGGCTCAGACGCCGTTGTCGACGGCGCCAACGCTAGATCAGACGGGGGTACAGACTGCTCGCTGACCGCTGGCGGCGGCTCGGCCCCCCGTGCAGGCGGCGGTTCGGAGATCGCCGCCGGACGTGCCGGAACACCGATCGCCGACGACTGAGACGGCGGCGGCGTGGAACGGCGCGGCGGCGGCGGACGAACAGAGACGGGCTTTGCCGGCTGCTCGTTTTTTTCCACATCGGGAATGCTAGGCGACGACGCTCGCCTCGATGGCGGCGGGGGCGGCCGCGAAACAGGCTTGTCTACGTCAGGAATGCTAGGCGACGAAGAGCGCCGCGGCGCCGCCAACGGATTTGAGCCGGGAGGGCTAAGCTCCCGCGGTGGCGGATTGCTGAGCGGCGGCAGGGAGGGTGGGACGCTGTCGCTTCCCGTCGCGGCCTCTGGCGGTTCGCTGATAGACACCGGCACCGTCGCGGCGGGGATGGCCAGCACGTCTTCGGAAATCGGGCTGTCCGGACTGGGCGGTACGGTGCTCTTGCGATTCCGCGGCTTCGGAGGGGGCGTCAGCTTTCGCGCTGGCCGAGAACTCGGTACCCCGCTCTTTGGGGTGGTGTCGTCTCCGCCCTCGCTCACACTACCCTCGCGAGCGGCTGGCCGTACTCGACCGGCCCGGTGGGGCGCACCAGACGCACAGCGTCCTCGAACAGCACAACGGCCGTCGAGCCGAGATGGAAGATGCCGATCTCCTCGCCTTTGCTGACGGACACCGGCTCGTCCAAACGATGCGTCCCTGGGGGCACCGCTGGCTCAGGAATAACGCTGACGGAGATCCGGCCGACCACCATCGCGCCCACCATCACGACGGTGACGCGACCGATCGCTTCCGTGTCGATCACTATGGACACGCGGTTGTTCTTTACGAACAAGCCCGGCACATGACGCTCGCCGATGCTGTTAACCGGAAACAGATCGCCGGGGGTGCCTCGCACCTCGACGATCTGACCGGCCACGGGTGAATGAACTCGGTGGTAGTCACGCGGCGAAAGGTAGACGACCGCGAACGAACCGCCCCGGTAGCGTTCGGCATCCGCCGTGGCGTCGATCAATTCGGCAACGCTGTACGGGCTACCCTTCACGTAAATGCGCGAATTCTCATCGATGCCGCCGCGCGACTGAATGCGGCCATCGGCGGGGCTCACCGCAACGTCGTCCGCGATCGGACGCACCCCAGGCCTCAACTCGCGAGTGAAGAACTCATCGAAACTGGTGAAGCCATCGGCCTTCTGCGCCTCGTCGAGGTTGACGTCGTAGGCGCGACTGTAAGCGCCCAGCACAGCGCGAGAAACCGCCGGAGGCAGGGTGAGTTCGCTCGCACGCCCCAGCACGCCGCTGATGCGGGTTCTCGGCAAGAGCCGAATCAGTTGTGCAGCTGCGTAACTTGCGACGGTCACAGGAGGAGCCAATCAGGGCCCAGAATCGTATTGCGCCGTCCAACCCCGGTCAATCTAAGTACATTTGGCTCTATAAGTCGTGGGCTGAGCGGGCCGCTTCGCACAGGGCGCGCCGCGCGGGATCCTTAGGTAAGTGCGGCTTTCCGGCGGTTGGAGCCGGGTCGCGCCCACCAGGCCGCCAATATCCCTCGCATGCGACGGTCTCCGATAGCGGATCGATCGCCACGCCCATCCTGAACGCACGATCCGCGTTCTCAGCCTGCCGGCTCTGCAGCAGGAACCTTCCGTGCAGCGCCATCCAGGCCCCATGGCTCGATCGGACGGAGTCGGTCGACTCAACCAACTTGGCGGCGAGGCCCAAGTCACCAGCGTCGACGTGGGCTCGCGCCAAGCGGGCGACGACCGCGGGTTCCCTAGGCGCGACGTTCAGAACCCGCAGCAGCTGGGTCGCTGCCTGCGGTGCGTGACCGGTTGCGTGCAGCAAGTCTCCAAGCCGGACTCGCCGTGCCAGCTCGCGTTCGTCGACGGCTCGTTGTCGAGCGTTCTTCGTAGGTGTCTTAGGCTTCTTTCCCTTCTTTCCCTTTTCCGCATCCGCCTGCGGCGCATCCGGCTTGAGCTTCGCGAGCCGGTCCTTTTTCCACAATGCCGTCCAGTACCGAAGCGGAAATCCGGTCACGCTGATCATGGCCTGGTCGGTTTCGCCCCGGGCCAGCCCCTTGAGATCCGCTAAAAGCAAGCGCAACGCAGCCACACCGTTACGCTCGATCCAGTACGCCATGAAGCTCGTGACTTCGGCGAACGCAATGCCGGCCGCTTCGGGTGTGGGAAGCAGCGCGATCGACGCACCGATCGCGTCCACTCCCACAGAACGCCCGTCGCGCAGGGCGTCCGCCGCGATACGGTCGTACCGCCCGGGTCGATCGAACGGCTCAGGCTTTCGCCAGCGTGATTCCTCTCGCTTGGCGATGCCCTCTTGTAGCCAGAGTGGCGCGTTGTCACGGGTCGCTCGACTCAGTGCAAGGTGAGTCACCTCATGAGCGAGCGTGTCCTGCCACGGGTACCCGTGGCTGACGGCCCGCGGGGACAGCATCGTCACGCGCCCCCAGCGCGCCACGGCGATCGTACCGGTAGTCTCGGCCGCGGTCACCGGCAGACCCGTCACGGCGGCTAGACTGAACAGATCACGCACCAAGTCGATGCGTAGCGGTCGCGGCATGACGACGCCGAGATCGCGCACCATCGTGGCGCGGGCCTTGACCGCCACGTCGACGATGATCGGCACGAGCACCCGATCCCGCTCGTCCTGCAGGCGGATCCACACCCCCTGTTTCTTATCCTCGACCACCAGCCCGGCGGCTGTCGCTCCGGAGCAGGTCTTCGTCAGCTCGACGAGATCCGCTGCCTGTTCCTCTCCGGAAAAGCTAGGGCCCGCAAGGATCGCCGCGGCGGTCTGACAGTCGCCGAGATAGACAGCCAATCGAGCCCGCTCAAACGCGAGCGACCGTGAATCCGAATTGGCCTCGTTCAGGAGCTTCTGTGCCCGGTTCACGTCGAGCTCTGTGGTGGCGTTGGCTATACGCTGTACGCGAGAGCGATTCCCGATCCCGTCGGCGCGCGCAACACCCAGCGTCGCGGCGACCGCCACCCCGCACAGAAGCAGGCCACGAACCCGACTGGCGAGGCCCTTCATCGAAGCAGCGCCTCCGCGTATCGACGCACCGCGGGGGAGAGCTTGCCGTCACTCCCCTTACCCAAACCGCGCAGCACGCGCTTTCGAAAGTCCTCCGCTCGGTTCTTACGGTCGCCGCCCGGCACCGTACCTTCGGTGGACATCTGGCCTTTGCCGCCGCTGGACTTTCCGGTCGGGCTCTTGCCGGTATCCGACTCCTGCGGCTCGCTTTCGGTTTGACCCGGTGTCGAACGCTCGAGCCAGCGCTGCGCCTTGCGCTGCATCTCAATGCCTTTCTTGCCGTTACCGGCGCTGAGTTCGCGTGCGGCATCGCGCATCAGCGACTCGGCGCGCTGAATGTTCTCAAGCATGTCCTGAGGTAGGGCCGTTTCGCCGACCAGTCCGCGCGATCCGAGGTTTCCGGCACGCCGCGCGAGTTCTTGTTCGCGGTCACCACCACCCTGGAGCGCCTGCTTCGAACGAGCCTCGGCGCCTTTTCGAAGACGTTCGAGCTGTTGCTCCGCCCAGCGCACGTGAGGCATGAGTTCGTCCTCGGTCCGCTTTAGCGTCTGCTGCTGCAGGTCTGCGCCGGCAGCCTTGGCGCGCTTGCGTGCGTCCCGCAGCGCCGCCATCGCGCTCTTGCCGCTCTTCACGGCGTCGCGTAACGCCATCTGCTCAAGCGACTGCGCCATCGCGCTGCCATGCTCGCGACCGAGCGCAGCGCGGGCGCGCGGCGAGCCGGGCTCCGCCCCGGACAGCGGGAGATCACGCAGCAGCTTGCGAATCTTCTCGGCTCGCTGCTTTGCCTCGTCCGTGAGGTCGTCCATCGGCACGGCTTTCTCGCCGTCGGCCAGCGCACGCTCCATGTTGCTTATCTCACCGGCGTGGTCCCTCGCTAATGAATCGAGCTCCTGTGCGAGCTGATTGAACCCGTCGTCGGCGGTCGACGGTTCGCCGGACGGTTGTCCCACTGATCCGCCGGACTCGACTCCGCCCCGGCGTTTGGAACCGAACGACGGATTCGGTCGGCGCAGCCGCGCTGCGAGATGTCTTGCGGCCAGTTCCACCGCAACCCAGTTCTCGTCCTTGATGGCACGCTCGATCCGGCCCGTATCGGCCTTTGCAACGCTGCCTAGGTCCGCGCCTAACGTCCCCAGCTGCCGCAGGGATTTGCCCCCGCGCTTGAGCGAATCCACCGCGCCATCCAGTCGCTGAACCGAGCGCGTGCGCTCTTCGCTATTCAGGACGGCGCGCGCCGATACGGCGACCTCCTCGGCAACGTCCCCGAGTTGTTTCGAAACGTTGCGGGCATCCGTCACGCCCATCCGGCGCAACACGGAATCGACCGCGAGCACGACGTCCTCCGACCGGCGCACCGCGGATGCGCCGCGCGGCACCGCTCGGTCGATCACTCGCGCTTGGCCGAGGATAAACGCCCGAGCCCCGCTCGGCATCCTTAGCCCACCGTGGACAGCGTCGGCAGCGGTGCGCAGGGCGGTAGCGGCGCGCGCCTGGGCCAGCTTGTCTTCCTTACGGTGCTGGCCCATCTGTTTGGGCGAGCGGTTCACGACAGCCTCGTGGGCCATACGCAGCGCCAGCAGCCGGGTGAGTTCGTCACGTCCTTGCTTCAGATCGCTGTAGCGCGCCGCTTCGCGTTCGCCGACCGCGGGCGGCACGAGAACGATCTCACGACTGATACCCCACTTGGAGTCTTCGGTCGGGTCAGTATCACGAGCCTGCACGGTCACCCGCACGGGCAAGAACATCCGCCGTAAGAACGCATCGGTAGCCAAGAGCACATGCCCACCCTGCGCGCTTCGAACCTCGCCGGCGAGTCGATCGATCGTACGGCGCTGATCGCGGTCCCCTGCGGTGAGAACGACGTCGACTTGGCGTAAGCCGTAGTCGTCACTGGCTGCGTAGAACAGCTCGAGACGTTCGACATCGGCCAGCTTGAGGCGAGCCGGAGCCGGCCGGGCTTTGGCGCTTTGATCGAGCCGAAACTGTAGCTCCACAACCGGCGGGCGATCCGGTACCGACTCGAGTTCGAGCGGCTCCGGGCCCGGGATCAGCACGTCGCCGAACCGCGCACCGACCATCAGACGGGTGGACTCTTCTAGCGTCCACCGGGCGACCACCCCACCCTTCGCGTCGCTCACGAAGGGCACCTCTGACTTGCCGTCGGTCAATACCAAATGGCGACTATCGAACTTCGGCACGCCCCGCACCGTCAGCACCGTGCCCTTTGGTAATACCTGGACGGCTCCGGGAAACAGGACTCGATCGCGGGCGCGCAGGTAGGCCGGCGGCTGAGCCTGCACGCGCGTGAAGTCGAGCCAAGGGATCGCCAGCGGCGCGCGCCCGCCGCGCGCCATGAGCACGTCGTAGCCCTCCAGTATCCTGAGCGGAGCGATCACCATCACGACCAGCGAGGTCAACCCGGCCGCCATGGCTGCGAAATGCCAGCTGCGCGCGCGACGGCTCGCCGCGCCTTCCACGGTCTTCGGCGACACCCGCGACAGGACGCGCCGCAGATGTAAATCCGCTAGGTCATGCGAGCCCACATCGGTTCGTGCTCGGGTTTGCTCGGCGAGGTTCAGAGCCCGCAGCACGCGCTTTCCCGTTTCCGGATCGGCTGGTACCAAGACGCGCTCGACGGATTCCTTCGGACGGCGAGCGAGGCGACGCTGGCGAACCAGCGTCGTTAGCGCTCCGATGAGCAACGTGACGAGCAGCACCCCGCCCAGCACCCGCGCGCCGATCGTCCCAACACGCGAGACATGTGCCGTCAGCAGCACCCCGAGCAGCACGCCGGCCATCAGCGCCAACGCCAGTGCCGGCGTGACCTTGCGACGCCATAACCGGACGAGGCTATCAAGGATGTGTTGGGGCGGCACGCCCGGAGCTTAACGTGGATAGTCCGATCGCGCAGGCAGGAGCGAGTGTTACGATCGATCCCGTGGCACACGTCCAGCGACTGAAGTTCGTCCTCGCCGGGCTCGCTTCAGTCGAACTGCGCATCAGCTGGCTTACCGAACGCCTGAATACCTGGCCCGACGAGCACGCGGCGACGCTTCTCGACGAATTGGCCCAGCAATGCGAGAACGCCGATCCGAGCGCCCATGAGGCCATGACAGCTGTGGCGCTGACGCTAGCGGGGGCCGGTGACCAACCATGGCGCACCCGGCTCGCCAATCGGGCAGCACGCGTCGGACTATTGGGCCTGGAGCGGCTGCTGCGCGAGTTGCCACCGCCTCGGTATCGCCAGCACGCAGACGACCTTCCGGTACCGAACTACCGCGGAGGACGCGAACTGACGCTCGGTGAACGGCGCGCCCTGGCGCGTCGCCCCGATCGGACGCAATTCGACGCGCTGCTGAGCGATCCGCACCCGTGGGTTATCCACCTGCTGCTGGCCAATCCAAAGCTGACCGAAGAAGACGTCGTCCGTTTCACCGCTCAGCGGCCTTCTGCGCTCGAAGCGCTGAGGGAGCTCAGTCGCTCCGTGAAATGGCTATGCAGACCACGCGTGCGGCTGACGCTAATCCTCAACCCCGCAGCGCCCTCAGACGTGTCGGTTCCGCTGCTCGCGCTATGCCCTCGACCCGAGCTACGCCAAGTGATCGAGAGCACGCCCCTACCCGTCGGCCTCCGGGCGCTGGCTCGCGAACACTACGAGCGCCGTCCGCCGATGCCACCGATGGACCTCGAGCAGGCGCTACGCCAGTAGCGGGCTACTCCTCGAAGTCCGCTGCCCAGCTCAGCAGCGCGCCCAGAGCGAGCTTCGGTCCGCACGCTTCACAAAGAGGCGGCTCCTCATAACGAACCTCATCGCCACGAGTCCAGACGTACAGCCCGGCGCTCGCCGGACGTCCGGCGAAAGCCCCGCCGCACGAGTCACAGGTGTAACTCGACTCGGTCGCGGCATGTCGCGTGACGGCGGCTACATTGCGCAACACGTCGCTACTCTGCGGCTTCGGCCGGCGCTTCGTCTCCACCGGAGTCGCCATCCTTACCAGGCTCGACGACGCCGCACGACTTCGCCAGCAGCTCGACAACATCGAGCTGTTTAATCTCGTCTTCTTTCTCTTCTGCTTTGATTCCGTCGGTGAGCATCGTCATGCAAAACGGACACGCGCTGGCGATCGTAGTCGCGCCGGTGTCCAGCAGTTGCTTGGTGCGCTTGATGTTCACGCGATCCTTGTTCTGCTCTTCCATCCACATCTGCGCGCCGCCTGCGCCGCAACAAAGCCCTTTGTTGCGTTTCCAGTACTCCGGCTCTACCAGCTCGACGCCGGGGATCTTGGCGAGGATATCGCGTGGCGCGTCATACACGTCGTTGTAACGACCGAGGTAGCAGGAGTCGTGATAGACGACCTTGCCCTTCACAGCGTGCTTAGGCTTGAGCTTGCCCTCAGCAACCAAGCCGAGCAGGTAGTCGGTGTGGTGCACCACCTCGTACTTGCCGCCGAGGTCGGGGTACTCGTTTAGAAGCGTGTTGAAGCAGTGCGGACAGGTTGTGACGATCTTCTTGATACCGCCCTTTTCCTGATAGCCGTTGAGTGTTTCGATGTTGGCTTCGGCGAGCGACATGTAGAGGTACTCGTTGCCAGCCCGGCGTGCTGAGTCGCCGGTGCAGCTCTCCTCTTCGGCCAGAACCGCGAAGTCGACGCCCGCCATCTGAAGCAGCTGAGACGTCGAGCGGGAGATCTTCTTCGCGCGGTCGTCGTAGCTCGCAGCGCAGCCGACCCAGTACAGCACCTCCGCATCCGGCTTGTCGGCGAAGGTTGTAAGCTCGAGACCCTCCGCCCAGTTGGCGCGATCCATCCGTGACAGATTCCACGGATTGCCGTTGGTCTCCATGCCGTCGAAGGGCCCCTGGAGCTCGTGCGGAAACTCGGACTGAATAGTGACCAGGTTGCGTCGCATCTGGACGATCTTGTCGACGTACGTGATGTTGACCGGACACATTTCCTCACAGGCGCGGCACGTGGTGCAGGCCCACAGCACGTCCTCGTGAACAACGTCCGGCACGAGGTTGATCGGCGCGAACTTCTTCAGCGCGTCCGCTTCGGCGGCTTTCTCTTCGTCGCTCTGCTCTTCCGCATCGCTCTCTTCGCCTTCGGCGGCGGCTTTGGCCTTGGCGGCCAGCTCCTTGAGCGTGGTGCGCGGTATGTCGTCCACCTCCAGCACTTCGTCTTGGCGCTGGTACAGGTGGTCACGCAGATCGAGCGTCAGGTACTTGGGGCTGAGGATCTTGCCGGTGGTCGCGGCCGGGCAGTTGTCAGAGCAGCGCCCACACTCCGTGCACGTGTACATGTCCAGCACGTCTTTCCATGTGAAATGCTGAATGCGCGCATAGCCGATCGGCGCCACGTGCATGTCTTCCTCGTCGAGCTCCATGCCCTGCTCGACGATGCCCATCAGCGCCTCGCTGTTTTCGGCCATCGGCTTGAGCCGACCCTTGGGCGTGAGGTCCATCAGGAACACGTTCTGCATGACCGTCAGGATGTGGAAGTGCTTCGAGTACGGCAGGATGTTCAAGAAGATCAGAACCAGCGATGCGTGGGTCCAAAAGCCGATATGGCCGATGACCACCAGAGTGCCGATGCTGGCGCCGCTGAGCATCATCGCGGCGGCCGAACCGGCTGGCTCGGGGTACGGGTGATACGTCAGAGCGCCGGTCGCTGGCGCAAGCGGTGCGATCATGGTCTTTGCTTGTGCACACCACTGGCTGGCCGGGTTCGCGCAGAACTCAGCGTAGCGATAGTTGAGCACCGTCGCCGCGCCGTCGTACAGAATGTCGGACAGCATCATCGTGATGATAATTCCGAGAATCAGCAGGCCTTCCCAGCCAAGCTTCATGCGCTTCTGCTTGTTAACTGTCCGGTAATAGACAAACACCAGCGCACCAGCGATAACCATCAGCGCCACGATATCTTTGGCGAAGCTGTAGATACTGCCGAGCGGAAGCCCCAAGAACCCCTCGGGGCCTAGGATGAACAGGTTGAAATCCGGTACGAAACCTCGTCCCCACAGGATCAGCGTCCGCAGCAGCAGCACGCTGAATCCGACGAAGATCATCTGGTGCGCCAGGCCGGCGGCCAGGTAGTAGCGCATCTTCTTTTGCCAGAACGCGTAGGTCCACAGGACCTTCAGCCGCTCGCCAACGTTGTCCACGCGGGACTCGTGGGTGGGCCCGCCAACTCTAAGCAGGGCCATCCGCCGATGCGCGCTCCAAGCGAAGAGCGCCAGCAAGCTGACGATCACCGCTGCCATCGCTATGGGATTCATCGTGTTTTGGGTTGTAGGGCTCAATGCCGCTGTGCGTCAATGGCTGCGACCGGACCGCACACCCGAACACCGCAGTTCCAACCGCGCGAAACTATTGGCGTGGCAAGCTGCTTAGCTGCGCAACACCAGCCATAAGAGCAGCAGGCCGACGACGACCGCCACTAGCCACCAGTAGCGGAATCCGGCCGCGACTTCCGGCTGCGGGCCGATGCTCGGCGGGCGCACTGAAACCCGGCTGTCCTCGGCTTCGGCTAGCTGAATCCCCGGGCCCGGCTCCGCTGCCACTCGGATCGCGACCATCAGGTTGCCGCGCGGCAGCTCGGGATCGCTCGGCAACCCGCCGCGCTCGGGCAGCCTGACCACGACGCCAGCGCGATCCGACGCCGGTTCGTCCGTATCGCTGTCGAACCGATCCGGAAGCTGCATGGAAACGAGCTCCGCAGGCTCCTTTCGACCACGCGTCGACACGGCACCCGCCCGCTCGCACGTATCGCAGCCCCCACCTTTGCACACCGCACAGGACAGGTTTCGGGGCAGCTCAAACTCGATCGCCGCGCCGGCGTCGAGCCAGTCCTTCGGCACCGACAGCTCATGTAACGCGTCCGGGCCGCGGGGAACGTCCAGCGGCCGCGTGACTTTGGCGAGGATTTTCCGTTCAGTCACCCAACTCTAGAGAGTAACCGATCCGTCGACGAGCTGGGTCGAATCTTAGCGCGGCAGTCACGCCCGCCTGATTTGAAGCGTCGTTTAGTCGCTTAGAGGCAGCTCTGCGTCACCCAAGTCCGAGTCGCGTTGTTCTTTTTGCACTGCGTTCCGTGGGCCTTCAGCTCACAGTCGTTGATGTACCAGGCGCTCTGCCCACATGCCGGGACGGGGTTGCGGTCCCAGCCCGGCGTGACGGTGCACACGCCCTCGACAAAAGCGCAGTTCGCAAGGTTCGCGTTTTCAGGCGTCATCGACCCGTCACAGTTTCGGTCGTAGGTTCCACAGGCTGAGGGGGTGGATGAGTACCCGGTCGCTCCGGGGTACACCAGCGGATCGCTGTCACAGCAGTCATCGCCAGCGTCTTCGCCCGCCTCGGCGTTGTACGTGTCGTCGTCGCCGTCCGAATCGATCGGCGTCCCAACGGGATCGGCCAGTACGTCGATCTCAAACCCAAAGCTGACGCCACCCACCGACTTCGCCGCGAACGCCTGGTGCGCCGATCCGCTCACCGCGCCCCCACCAACCTCCAGGTCGGCAAACGCGTAGTGGGAACCGACGCGGCCGCTGCCCACGTGGACGCCCTCGAACGACACGCCCGGCGCGGCGTTCACGTCGACAGTGCACGTACCCGCGGTGATTTCAGCTGCCATACACGAGGTGCACTTGGTGCCGACCGACTCACATATACGCGTGATCTGCAGCTTCGGCTCGTCGAGATCCAGGGTGCCTGACGTTGTGATGCGCATGTCCGCCGTCAGCGTTTCGGTAGTGGGATTCCAAGTGCCGGGTGCGGAAACCGAAACGCTATCGAGGACGCTTTGCTCAACCTGAACCTTCTGGCCTGGCGTGAGCGCGCCGTCGCTCAACGGGTACAGGCGGACGAGTTCGACGGAGAGCGTGGGGATGCCTTCGGCGTCGAACTCAACCGTGCCGCGATAGGTCGCCAGGCGCTGGGACGTCACGTCGCTTTCGGCGATGACGGGGGCTGGTTCGTTGTCTTGTCCACTACACGCGCCGGTGAGTAGCCCGATGAGAAGAAGTCCTGAAATTCCTGTCGTGCGCATTGCCCACCCTTTCGGTGCGTCGTTGCTGAGACGGCCCGCGCGCCGCGGGCTGGTGGATTGTTAGTGGCAATGCAGGTGGACGCTTATGACAGACCTGAAGGCAAAACGAATATTTCGACCCGCCCCGGGCGATCATCGCGGAAGGCGGCGCGTCACAGATGGACGTCACCAAACGCGCGCAAGCTCACGCGACGAGGGGGACCGCTCCCCCCGTGCAGGGTGGGGCGTGTGCCTATCGACAGGGCTGCGTACGGGTGTCGGTGTTCTTCAGGCAGACGAAGAAGAAGATCTGGGTGCAGCCGGTGACGTAGGATTCTGATACACCGCACGCGGGAGCCGTACCGTCCTCCCAACCGCGAGTCGCCGAGCAGCTAACGAAGTCGCAGGAGACGCTGCCCGCTCCCGTGAGTTGCGGTTCCTCGACGGTGTCGCAGTTCATATCGTACCCGCCGCAAGACGACCCGATCGTGGAGAACGTTCCCGCGGGATTCACTGCGCCGTCGGTATCGCAACAGTCGAGGGAGTCCGCGTCGTATCCCGGCGGCACGCCCTGGCTCGAGCAGGTGCACGTGCTGTCCCCGGGATCGCCGTAGTTGTCGCCATCGTTATCTCGGTAGTAGTTCGTGCAGCCTGTCCGATCGGTCCCGTCGTCCACGCCATTGACGCAGTCGTTGTCCTTGCCGTCGCAGATCTCCGTCGCGCCG
>JAUIKB010001089.1 GCA_030430975.1 Polyangia bacterium | reverse complement strand
TGCGGATCACCGGGCTTGATGCGAATGCCTGCCGCTGAGGCGCTACTTTGGGTAGGCACATTGACTGTGTTGACCAGCGCGACATCCGGCCGCAGGTCGAAGCTAGCTGACGGGCCCGTCCCGCCGTTGTGACAGTGTGCGCAGTTGCCCTGCATGTAGCCGACAACCTGGGTAGCCGCTGCGCTCGGCTCGTCGACGTGAGCGGGTGACGCCGCTGGATCGGAGAACAGATCCTCCAAAACACCGAGCTGGTCAGCGTTCCCGACGGCCTTCGAGTTCAGCTGCAGTTCGCTGAAGCCCAGTACTCGAGTCACGCCTGACTCGTGACACTGTCGGCACTGAAGCGTCGACGGGACCCCATGCTCGAAGGCGTTTCCTTCGAAGGCGACCTTGACGAAAGTGGCGGTCTTGCTAGCCAGCAGCGTCGCGTCGCTGCTCGCGTCGTTCCACAGATAGCTCGCGAACTCCCAGCCGGTCTCCGCATGTCGCATCACACGGGTCTCGATGGGACGAACCGTGCCGCCGGATTCGAAACGAAACGTTTTGAACAGGAGCGTCCCCACCGGGAAGCTCCAACGCTCTGAAGACGACGTGTCGATTCGCTCGCCGTCCGGAACCACGATATATCTCTGCTTGAAACTGCCGTTGCTCCACAGCGGCCAGACCGGCTCGTAACCAACTGCCACGCTGTACGGAGTCTGCTCGGCGACGTTCTTGAACAGCCCGATGTCGGAGAGCCGCTCCGGAAACGGCGCGTCCGGCTGCGCCACGAGCGACCCGGCCGGCGGACCGTCCTCGGGCTCGTCCGGCGCGCTGCACGCCGCCAGGGACAAGAGGATCGGCGCCAGGCTGACCAACGGCGGGATCGGGCGAAATCGCATAAGACGCGCTACGGCTCCCAATACCTGAAACAGAAACGAAACCGGCGCAAGGACTACGCGATGAGCCGAAAGCCGGCGCCCATCTTCGCGGCGGCCTCACCATCCGCGTCGGCTCGATCCCCCAGGACCAAACAGCGAGCCGCTTCGATGCCCAAGCGCTGCGCGGCAATTTGGTAACCGTCCGGGTAGGGCTTGAGCCGCGGCGGACCGCCGTCCTCACCGTTGGCGACGACCTCGTCGAACAGATCCAGCGCGCCCAGGGCTCGCAGCTTCGACTGGGCGGGGTAGTCGCTGACGAGCGCAGTCTTCCCTCCCCTCGCACGAAACGCGGCTATCTCTTCCAACAGGCCCGCGCGGCGAAACCGCCTGATCCACTTGCCCGGCCGTTCGATCATCCAATCGCGAACGATCGCTTCCACCTGCGCGGATTGGCGACCCGTCGCCTTCGCGGCACGCTCGATCTGGAGCGCAAACGGACTCTCAACGGGATCGCGAAGCGTCTCGCGCATGACCTCGTGCTCGTGCCGAAAACGCCGCAGCACGGCCACGGCTCCCCACCCGGACAGCGCCAGTTCCGCCGCCATCGCCAGCTTCACCGGGCGCGGTGAGTAGAGTGTTCCGTCGAGGTCGACAAGCCATGCATCATGCTGGGCTTGCTCCGTCACGCTGACTCCATCGCGCTGAGCGTTGGTACGGCGACACCGTGTGCCCGCGCGTTGTCGAGCGCGCGCTTCAGACGCATGGGCGCGCTTCGGCCACGACAGCCATGCTCGGGATCGGCCGCGACAGCTCGCTCCAAGAACTTCCGCACCATCGCGCCGTCCACGGCGCGACCGACCAGCGCGGATTGCACAGCGAGAACGTCGGTCAGCACGCGCTCGGCTAACGCAGCGTGTTCGTCGTACAGCTGCTGGACGTTGCCGCCCACGTGAAGGCCGGCGATGTTCGTCACGAGGATATAGGCATTCTTGCAAACCATCGCATCGACGAGCGCTGCCTCGCCCTTCACCACCTCACAATCGAGCGACAGCTTTCCGAGCGCCTCGGCCAGGATCTCCGAACCGGCACCGCTAAGCACGGACGGCAGGATCGGCTTAACCAGGCGGCCCGGCTTTTTCTCGAACCACACCACCGCGATGGTCGGATTCAGGTCAAAGCGCCGGTAGCTCGCGGGGACGAGCTCGTTTTGCAACAGGGCCACGCGGCTTAGCCACGGCGCGGGTAATCCCTCGAGCACCGAATCGAGTTCGCCTTCACCGACGGCGACGAGGCATAGCGCGACCTCGGGGAGCTCGCTCGCCAACGCAGCCTGGTCGGTCCCGCGCAGTACCGGCACGACCGTACGTCCGGCTTTCAGAAATCCGCTGGCAAACTGCGTGCCCAGCTCACCCATTCCCACGACAACGACCGGCTCGTCACTCATGCATCCTCGTCCTCGACTAACACCAACCCGACTGGGAG
>JAUIKB010001088.1 GCA_030430975.1 Polyangia bacterium | reverse complement strand
CCGCCAAGAGTCTGGGGATCTGGATCACCGGCAGCGTCCCGATCCAGCTCGCCGGCGACGCGATGCCGAGAAACCGCATGTTGATCGCGGGGCCGGACGGCGAGCTGCATCACTATGACAAGCGCCACCCGTTTCGGTTTGCCAATGAGCACGAACACTACGCCAGCGGGGATCCGCAGCCGACGTTCACGCTCTGCGGCGTGCGAGTGACGCCCTCGATCTGCTACGATCTGCGCTTCGCCGATGACTACTGGCGCAAGGCGTCGGACACCGACCTGTACCTGGTCATCGCGAACTGGCCGCAGAAACGCACCGAACATTGGTCTGCGCTGCTAAAGGCGCGCGCCATCGAGAACCAGGCCTATGTGATCGGCGTCAACCGGGTCGGGCGCGGCGGCCAGCTCGACTATTCGGGCGCCAGCGCCCTGATCGACCCTCTGGGGCGCACGGTTGTCGAATCCCACCACTGTGCCACGATGCTGCTGGGCACCGTGTCCGGTGACTTGGTCAGCCGGGCTCGCGCCAAGTTTCCTGTGCTGAAAGACCGACGATGACGCCTGACGCCCAAGCCATCCTTGCGAACGTGCCGGTCTTCGCGACGCTTAGTGCAGGCGAGCAGCGTGAGATCGCGGCGCTTTCGAAAGTGCAGCGTTTTAACCCTAAGGATATCGTTGTCGAAAAAGGCGATCCGGCCAACGCCCTGTTCGTGCTGGCGTCTGGACGTCTCAAAGCGCTGGCGCCGGGCGAAGAGGGTCGCGACGCCGTGCACTCGATCATGGGCCCAGGGCAAGTGTTCGGCGATGTCGCCCTGTTCGACGGCGGCGTTCGATCGGCGACGGTGCTGGCTCTGGAAAAATCGGTGTGCCTGGTGCTCGAGCGCGAACGGTTCTTGGTTTTTTTGGAGCACTCCCCGAAAGTCTCGATCAAACTGCTCGGCGTCTTGGCAGGGCTAGTCCGGCGGCTCAGCGAGCGTGTTGAAGACTCCGCGTTTCTTGAGATTCCGGCGCGCCTAGCCAAACGGCTCATCGAGCTGGCGCGCGAGCACGGGCGGCCAGTCGGCGATGGCGTGCGCATCGACGTGCGGCTGTCTCAGCAAGACCTCGGCGAAATGATCGGCGCCACGCGGGAGAGCGTGAACAAGCAGATGCGCGCTTGGGAGCTGGCGGGGGTCTTGTCCAAGAGGGATGGGCGAACAATCATCCACAAGCTCGACGAGCTCAAGACCAGTGCCAACGCTGACTGACGTCGGCCGGCGCGCTCAGGCGTTAGGCCTGGCCGCCGTGCTGACCGCTTGCTCGTCCGCACCGCCCGCACCACCCGCGCGGACGACGTGCACGTCGAGCCATCAGCGCGCGATCGCCACCGCCAGCCGAGCGGACACCATTTTCCGTAGCGGCGACGTGGAGCTGGGCGTGGAGCTGGCGACCCGTGCTCTGGTGATGCGGATTGCACAGTTCGGCCCTGAACACTTCGAGCCAGCGTTCTCGTTTGCTCAGCTGGCCAGGATGCGACTGGCCCGTAAAGAGATCGGGTGGGCCGCGCGATCGTACCTACGCGCGCTCGAGCTGACGGCCAAGGTACCGGCCTGTCGCGGGTTTCAACGGGGCGTGGCGACGGAGCTGGCGGAACTGCTGGAGCGAAACGATGCGACGAAAGCCGCCGCTCGAATCCGTGCCAAGTACGGAGGGCAACCGTGACCGGATGGAGGCGCGCCGTCTGCGCAGCGCTCGCGCTCCCGTTGATCGCGTGTGGTTCGGTGCAGCACGCACGGACGCTGGACAAGCCGCGACCCCGCCGCGCGCCGCCGACGAAACTGCGCGTGGAGTCGTATCCGCTGACGCCCGCCAAATCGCGCATCACCGCTACCGCGACGGCCGTCGCGGGAAGTTTCGACTTCACCTTCGAGCGCTTCAGCGGCGAGCTGCGTCTGGTGCCGAAACGCCCGGAATACAGCGCCGTTCAGCTCGAAATCGACATGTCGTCGGTGGTCGGATCGGTCGACTTCGTCACGGATATCGTGCGCGACGACTTCCTCCACACGAGCCGATATCCAACCGCCCGCTTCACTTCGGGAGCGATTCGCGCCGTCGAGCCCGGCTGGTTCAACGTAGCCGGTCAGATATCGCTGCATGGCGTGCAGCGCTGGATCTCGGTTCCGGCTCGAGTCGAAGTGCACCGCAGGGTCGCGCGGCTGATCACCGAATTCAGCCTGGACCGTCGCCAGTACGGCGTGATCAGCGACACGTCAGTCGACGGGCTGGTCAACGACGACGTCACCGTGCAGTTCGAGCTGGAGGTGAACCGACGAGGTTCCGCCGTCAAACAGCCAGCCAAGGATGTGGCCGAC
>JAUIKB010001087.1 GCA_030430975.1 Polyangia bacterium | reverse complement strand
CGTATTCATCTTTCCATGCTTGCACTTTTTCGATAAACGCTTCGCGTCCGCCGCCGGAGGTGGTTTCCTGAAGCTTGTAATCCTTCAGCGCCTTTTCGCCTTGTGCTTGCAGCCGCTTATCGACAACGGTTTGCGTGGCGATGCCCGCGTGGTCGGTGCCGGGCATCCACATCGCGTTGTCGCCGAGCATGCGGTGATAGCGCGTGAGCATGTCCTGAATCGTGTTGTTGAGCGCGTGGCCCATGTGCAGCGCAGCCGTGACATTCGGCGGCGGGATGACAATGCTGTAAGGCGTGCCCTGGGCCTCGGGGTCGGCGTGAAACGCGTTGGCGTCATCCCACTTCGCCGCGATCGCGGCCTCGACGTCTTCGGGTCGGTACTGTTTGGCGAGTTCTTGTGTCGTGGTCATGGCGAAATATCTCGATAGCGATCGAGGAAGAGCGAGCCGAGGCCGAACAGCTTGACCTCTTTGGCGTGGTCTTCGCGCGCCAGCACGGTCTCGAGGTACATCTGTTTGCGGGTTTCCGGCGACCGCCACCGGAAGAGTCGAAACGCGTCTCCCGAAAACTTGGTCTCGGCGATGAACGCGGGCAGGCCAGCGACGAGCAATACGAGCATGGCCCAGGGCGAAAAACGGATCAGCAGCGCGCCGTAGCTGAACAGCATCAGGATGTTCTGCGCTAGACCGAACGTGCGCCGCACGAGGGACAGCGGTCGGCTCGACGCTTCGCGACGGGCGCGCGTCAGCTTGTCGTAGAACTCGGCGTCCTCGAAGTGGGACAAGTCTAGGGTCAGCGCCTTGTCCAGAATCATCTCGTTCACGCGCTGCCCGAGCTGGGCGCGCAGCAGCGACTGGCTCATCGAGATCCCGCGTTGAGTCGCCGCCATGGCCGTCACGAGCGCCGCCTCGAGGGCGACCCATTTCAGCACGGTACGGATCGCCGGATCGGCGCCGTTCTGGTACGCTCCGCTTGCTGCGACGACCGCGTCCACGATCTGCGCGCCAACCCAGGCCACGCCCGCCGGGAGCAGTCCGCCCGCGATGGTGAGCAGTCCGAGCGCTACCGCTAGGCTGGGGCTGGTGGTCCAAACCAGCTCGAGCGCGCGGCGCGTGAAGCGAAAAGCGCCGAGAAAAGCTCGCAATCCGCCGCCAGAGCCGGGTGATTCGAGGCCGGCGTGCGGATTCATTGCCGGGAGTTATAACCGGCTCGACCCGGAACGCCAGGGGTTGACGCATTTACCGGCGTTTGGGCCGCGATACCGGCTCCGCTGATTATTTACTGAAGGGTTAATCGCATCGTTCTTCTGAGCTGATTTCGAACGTCTCAGCCTCGATACGACCGGTGTACTGGTCGAGCTCGAGCTGCGTGTCGGCGCCGGGTGGAACGGTGCGGCCTCCGACCCGGATACTCCCCGCACAGTTGTTCGTCACGAGGATCGAAGCGTCTTCGCACTGGGGTCGATACGTGCCCGACGGGCTCGATACAACGTCGACGCAAGCCAGGCTGGATTCGACGTCGAGCTCGCATTGCGTGTGGCAGCCACCGCAGCCGGATTCGAGCGGGACCAGGCCCAGCGCTACGAGGACGGAGACGAAAGAAAGCAGATGGGCACGCACCGCAGGAGTGTTCGACATGCGGCCGCCGATAGCAACGAGCGTGCCATGGGGCTGCGGTGCGCGTTTGCATCGGTTTCCGCGCCGTGTGTGAACCAATACGACTCGCGTACTGTTAGTACCCGTTGGTGTCGGCCGCGGATGGCGGCGTCAGTTGCAGACCGGCGCTTGTTCGACGCAGTTTTCAAACCAGGGCGGCGTGTCGTTGACCGCCGGCGCGACGCAGTCCCAGGCTGCGCTGGAGTGCGGATCGGGCGCCGTGGTCTTCTCCAGCTCCGCGAGGCAGTCGCTGAAGAACGTCGGTGGCTTGAGGTCGCAGACGACGGTTGGGGCGTACCGCGTCGATGCGTAGCTCGGACTGCCACCGGACTGCGTGTAGATTTCGCTCGACGATGTCTCGAGCGCCGCGACCGTGACTTTGCCTGCTGAGTTCACATACAGCGTGTAGGTGGCGTCGTCGCTCCCGTTGCCGAACGTATGGTCGAGTCCGACTTCGTAGACGCCTTGTTTGCGTTCACCCAGCGCACCTACGATGCACTCCATGTTGTTCATCGAGAACGGCGTACCGCCTTCGATGTGCTGGGCGGTTCCTTTCGGGCAGACCAGGTCCGTCGCGCAGGCCGCAACCGCCGCGTGATCGGGCTCCGCGGCGGAGTCGACGCAGGTGCAACTGTCGAGCTCGAAGTCGTCGCCGAACTCTGCTGTCTTGGTGGCGCCGGCCGGACAGGTGCAGT
>JAUIKB010001086.1 GCA_030430975.1 Polyangia bacterium | reverse complement strand
CAGGGTTGCGAGACGATCCAAACCCGCGAAATCGTGCAGATCCATCCGCCGGCCACCGGTAGAGAGGCGCCGAAGTGGCAGTCCTCGCGGGCACTGGGCGAGCTCACCGGAGTGCCGCGCGGACGCTCGGGTATCGGTATGGAGTTGATCGGCGGCCGCACCGTGCAGGCGTGGGCGCGTAAGCATCAGCGGTTACGGGCAGCGCTGGTCAACCTCGTCGATGAGCGCATCCCGCCGGAGTCGACGCCATGACGTCGTGGCGTGCGGTCGTCGAACTGCTACTTGCCGGTTGTGCGGTCGTGGGCTGCGTGCTGAGCTGGCTCAGGGCGACTTCGACCGTCGCTGTCGCCCCCGTGCTCGAGGGTGAGCCCGCGACGACATCGGTGGAGTACTACCCGCCGCTGCTGATGCTGGCGCTGCTGCTCGCGACCGCGGCCGGTGTGCTCGCGGTTTTGGGTGTGAGTCGGCTACGCCGAGCCAGTGCTGCCGCGCACGCGGATTCCCGGTAGTCGTTCGACCCGTGGGGGCCTGTTGGTACAAAGTGCAAAATCTGTAACACTGTTGCTATGACGGAGTTGACTCAGCAATCCGAACACCTCGATGACGCGCTGCCGCTCGGTCCGCAGTCGCTGGTCTGGCGGTACTTCGGAGACAACCGGATGTACCTGATCGGCCCTCGGCCTGCGGTGTTGCAAAACATGCTGGCCCAGTTGGGGCAAGGCGTCTATGACCACTCGACGTTCTTCGCCGACACCGCCGAGCGGCTCAAGCGCACCATCCCGCCGATCTTCAACACCGTCTACGGATCCGAGGACGATAACGCCGGTCGGCAGGTTCGCGACTTCCACCACCACATCAAGGGCGACATGCCCGACAGCTTCGGTGCTGCAGGTAGCCGCTACCACGCCCTCGACCCGGACACGTATTTCTGGGCGCACGCCACGTTCCTCGAGCAGATCTTCTACTTCGCCGACACGTTCGTGAAGCGTCTGACCTATGCGGACAAAACCCAGATCTACCGCGAGTCCAAGACCTGGTACCGCCGCTATGGAGTCAGCGACAAGCCGATGCCGGCGACCTACGCCGAGTTCGAGCAGTACTGGGACCGGATGATGGGCGAGGTCGTCGTCGCGCACCCGTCAGCCAGGTACGGCGTCGGCTACGTCACCAAGGGATTCCCCAAACCCAAGGCGGTCCATCCGCTGGTGTGGCGGGTCGTCGCGCCGGTGTTCAACCCGCTGGCGGGCTTCCTCACCACCGGCGGGCTGCCGCCGCGAGCCCGGGAGTTGCTGCAGCTGCCGTGGACCGCCAAGCAAGAGCGCCGCTATCAACGATTCGCGGCGCTGTGCCGGTCGCGGCCGGTGAACTGGGTCTGGGACCATCTGCCGATGCGAGTGCGCTACAGCGGTTACGCGGTCAAGGGCTATGCCAGGGGTTGATTCGGCCGCCGAGCACATCCTGGACGCGGCAGTCGTCGAATTCGAACGGCATGGCTTCCGTCGGGTCGCGCTCGACGATGTCGCGCGTCGCGCGGGCGTCAGTCGGACCACGATCTACCGGCGCTTCGCCAACAAGGACGAACTCGTCGGCGCGGTCATCGAGCGCGAGAATGTGAGGCTCTTCGCCGACATCGCCACCGAGCTCAAACAAGCTGGGCCGCAGTCGAATTATTACGTCGAGGCATTCACCTCATCGATCATGAAGTTCCGTAGACACCGGGTGTTGCACCAGATGATCACCGAGGAACCGGGCCTGGTGCTCGAGCTGGCCGGCCGTTACCAGGTGGCGGCTCTTGCACGCATTGCCGAAGCGTTGCGGATCATCTTCCCGCCGGGCTTCGCCGAGCGCATCGGCGCTGATGCCGTCGATGAGCTCGCGGACTGCATTCTGCGCTACGCCGCGATGGTGCTGCTGTTGCCGAGCGCGCAGCCGCTGCAGACCGCCGATGACATCCGGGCGTTCGCACACCGGCACTTTTTGCCCAGCCTTCCCGCAGCGTTGCGCGCCGTCCCCGCGTGAGGTGTTTCGCTGCTCTCACTTTCTCGTCATACGTTTGTCTTCTTTTCATATTTTTCATATTCTCTGAATCCCATTCATCTTCTTAGCTGCAATGTGGACATCCATCGTCGCGATCGTGAGGCGCGCGAAGTACGAGCGAAAATCGACGTTCTTCTCCGGCGTCGTGATGATGCGCTCAAGGTGCTCGTCGATGCCGTTGACAAGTTGGCTCAAGTGGCTGTGGCGGGTGTGGCTGAGCGTCTCCAGAAAGCTGCACAGAACGCTTCCGATGACATGGACACTCTCCAGTGCGATGGTGAAAGGGTTTACTTTTTCCCTTGCGACTGCGAGAT
>JAUIKB010000052.1 GCA_030430975.1 Polyangia bacterium | reverse complement strand
TCACGACTGGTTCCCCTTTGAAGTGGCCGACGACACCGAGTTCACGGTGACCGTGGCGGGCGGCTCGGAAAGCGATATCGATCTGTTCATTCGCGACTCTGCGGGCATGCCGGTCGACGGCGTTCCAGGGTCTCTAAACTCCGGCTCTGCGGAATCGATCACGGCCTGTCTCGCCACGGGGGGCCGGTACTACTTCCGAACTCGCTCGTACTTCAAGACCAACGGCGCCACGAACCCTTACACCCTGTCGTGGAGCAAGGTCGCCAAGACGTGCAACCCGCCGCCGATGTGCATGGACGACATGTACGAGGACGACGACAACGCGAGTCAGGCGTACGAAGTGAACCCCACGCCGTTCATGTCCGCGGACTATCCGTTTGACGGCTTTGGGCAGTCGATCTGCTCGTGGGACGAGGACTGGTACAAGCTCAACCTGCCGGCATCACAGGACGTCAAGGTGACGCTCAAGTTCATGCAGTCTACCACCAACGAAGACCTCGACTTGCTGTTGTATCGCGGTACGACGCTGCTCACCCCCTGCAACGAGTTCGTCCCGGACGACTGCGACCCCAACAACGGGCAGAGCAGCAGCGCCAACGAGATCATGCGGTTCAACACCGAAACTAGCGCCGGCGAATATTTCGTGGTCGTACGCGGCTGGAACGGGGCGGAGAACACCTACGACCTGTGCATCGGTTTGAACGACGCCGATTGCCCTGATCCGACGTGAGCCGCGCGCGCCCGTATCGACCTCTGCCCCGGGCGGCGGGCGCCTGGCTGGCCGCCGCCGTGCTCGCTACGGGCGCGTGCGCCTCTGACAACCCCGACGAGCGGCGCCGTCCGACCGCACCGACCGAGTTCGTCGATCTGGTGCTGAGCGACGTGAGTCCGCGGCATCTCATTCCCTCGACGAAGCTGATACTGACGGGACAGTTCGGTACCGCCATCGAAGCACCAGAGCTGGTGGTCAACGCCGCCGGAAAGAGCGTTGGCATCACGGCCAAGCAGATCGACGCTCAGACCTTGGAGGCGACATGGCCCGGCGCTGCCACCTTCGGTCTACCGGTGGGCGTCAACGATGTCGCCCTGTCCGTCACGGCACGCGGCGCCATCGACGGGCTCACCCACAAGTCCGGGGAGATCGGGCTGCAGGTTCGAATCGACGATAGCCTCACCCCGGACGTAGGCACGGTCGAAACGAACGGGGCGATCTTCGTCAACGATCTGATCGAGATCGAGGGCGTCAACTTCTTGCTCGGTCAGGGTGAAGGCGACACCTATGTCAAGGTCGCCGGGTGCTTCGAGCCGCTCATCGGCGGTTCGTGCGCACCGGTTAAGGACCACGAGTTCATCGCCACGCCCGTCGACCCGACCGATCGCTCTCACGTCGCGTTTCCGTTTCGACCGATCATCGCCGGCATCGAACGGGGAACGTTTCGAGGCACGCTAACTGTCGAGAACCGTCACGCTGACGGCACGACACTCACCGCGACCTACCAACCGGAAGTGACCTTTACGCTTCTGGAGCCGAAGGTCTTCAGCTTCTCGCCGGCGCGCGCGTCGCTCGGACAGTTCATGAACATCAAGGGTGGCGGGTTCGTCGGCACCACGGAGGACGATCCAAAGACGGCATCGACGCGTATCGAGCTGGACGGCGAATTCAAGCCAGACGGCGCAACGCTGGGCATACCGGTGAACTTCTCGGTGATTCCCGAATTCTCTTCCGGAAACGTCGTACGTTACATCGTCAACGAGGACGATGCGCTCGGCAAGCTTGCCAACCTGAGAGAGATCTCAGGCGACTTCACCGGCACGGCAAAACCGATCGTCTCGTACGACGGGGTCACGGTCGAAGGCGCGCCCAGTCAGGTGATGCTTGGGATTGCGCCCATCAAGCAGGTCGTCTGGATCAACTTCTTGCCGTCGTACGTCGAGAGCCTCGAACACCTTGGACTTCGAGCGGTTGACCAGCGCGTGCGCGACCGCGTATTCGCATCGCTCGAACGAATCTATCGCGGGCTGAACGTCGAGTTTCGAACCAGTGAGCCGGACGACTTCGGGTTGTTTTCGCGCGCCGACGTTGGCGGCCCCGACCCGAACGGCTTCGGCTTGCTGGGATACGACAACACCCCTGGCAAGGACATCGACAATCAGCGCCTTTACGATCAGATCGGTGGCGTGAACGCGAAGACGCAAGAGGACGGTTACGCCGGCTACGGTGGCGTGTTCGTTGACTCGCTGTTCGCGTTCAGCGCCAAGCCGGGGAACTTCGCAACCGAAACCGGCAATGTGGCTCCGGAGTTCGACCTCCTGTTCAACCCGTTTCGCCCCGACCTCAAGGGGAAGCCGGTAAGCGCCAGCGAAGTCGCCTCGGGCATCCCGGAGGTGACGCCCAACTTGTGTCCGGCCGACGGCGCGCCGCGTCAGCAGCAAATTGCCTGCGCCATTCACGCTGTCGGGTCGTTGATCGGCGACACGCTGGGCCACGAGGTAGCTCACTCGCTGGGCCTCGCACAGCCAGACGGCGAGGCGTTCCACAACGAGGGCGACGCTAAAGGCCGCCTGATGGATTCGGGGGCGAATCGCGAGTTCAACGAGCGAGCGCAGCTGGGGGCGGCGCCCGGCGAGTTCTGCGCCCAGAACTACGCCTACCTCCGGCGCATCCTACCCAGCGCCGAAACCGACCCGCTGCCCAGCCGGCCGGACTGTTTCTGACACGTTGTGTCGGCTGAACGAATCGGACTGAGACGTTGAATTGGCTGCCCAGTTGATCGACAGCTGAAGCGACGATGCGCTGAAGCGTTGATACGCTGACGCGGTGAGTCGGCTGACGCAGTGAGTCGTGAACGCAGCGCTGCGCATCGCGCACGACGCCTGAGCGGCCCGAGCGCCGCTCGCGTGGTAACGTCGCGCCATGCTTCGAATGACGCGCCTCGCCTTCACCACCCCCCTCATCCTCGCCGTAGCAGCAGCGTGCTCGGCCAGCGGCAACGATACCGGCAACAGTATCGGAGCGGGCGGTAGCAGCACGGGCGGCGGCGGCGGGCAGTCGGGCAACGACGGCGGCACGCAGTGCGGTGGTTGCGACCTATCCGGCAAAATCTTTACGCCGTGTGTCAACGGCCAGCCCGGCAACACGGTCACATGCGAATTCGCCTGCGAGCCCAACATCGGGTGCGTGGACTGCGTCCCTGGACAAAATATCTGCGAGGGAAATAACGTTCACATCTGCAAGCCCGACGGGTCCGGCCCGGGGGAACAGGTGGAACAGTGCGACGTGGCCGCGGGGCAAGTCTGCTCGGACGGCAAGTGCGGTGACCCGTGCCAGCTCGCCGCCGACTCGCCGTCGAACATCGGTTGTGAATTCTGGGCGGTCGACCTGGACCAGCAGGACGGCGGCGGCAACGATCCGGCGAGCGCACCGTGGGGTGTGGCGCTTGCCAACGCTGGCCAATCCCAGGCCAACATCACGATCGAGATCAACGAAGCGCCCCCGGGCATGCCGGTTCAGACCAAGGTCGTGAATCAGGTGTCTGTAATGCCGGGACAACTCGAGGCGATCGGGCTGCCGACCCGCGAGCTCGACTGCGGAACGATGCCCAACGATTACAAGTCGCCGGGAACGTGCCTGTCGTCGCGCGCCTATCGCATCACGTCGTCGGCTCCGATCGTCGTGTACCAGTTCAACGGCTTCACGAACTCGTTCTCCAACGACGCTTCGCTGCTCCTGCCGACGGCGGCTCTCGGCAAGATCTATCGCGTGATGGGATGGATCGCCGGGCACCCGGTAGAGATCAACTTCCCGCCCCTGCCGCCGATCGGCCCGGACCGCACGTACATCACGGTGATCGGAACCGAACCGAACACCAACGTGAAGGTCCGACCGTCCTACCGAATCCGCGGCAACCCACCGATCGCTGCGACCGATCCCGGTGGCGAAATCGAAGTCACGCTCGGGCCATTCGACGTGCTGAATCTAGAGTCCGACGATGGAACGTTTCCGCCCGCTAACGAATGGGAAACCGACCTCACCAGCTCGGTCGTGCTCGCCGACAAGCGCGTCGCGGTCTTCTCCGGCGTCGAATCGACGTCGGCACCCGGCCCGGTTGATATCCCGACGTACCCTGGCTGGGAGACCAGCGGACAGAACGGCATGAGCGGTAGCAGCTGCTGCCTGGACCACCTCGAAGACCAGATGTTCCCGGTCGAATCGATCGGGCAGGAATACGTTGTGACGCGCAGTCCAGTGCGCTCGAGCGGCTCGTATCGCGAGCCCGACGTCATTCGATTCCTAGGCGGCTTTGAAACCGCTCAGGTGACGACCAGCCTGCCTGCGCCGTACAACAGCTTCGAGCTGGCGCCAGGCGAAATCGTGACTACGTACGCGCAGGACGACTTCACCGCTTCGGGCACGAAGCCGTTCCTGGTGGGCCAATACCTGATTAGCCAAGGCTACGTCGACGGTGGTGCCGTCGGAGACCCGGCGCTCACGATGTTCTCTCCGGTCGAACAGTATCGAACGGAGTACGTGATCCTGACGCCGCCGTCGTGGACACAAAACTGGGTCGTCATCTCGGCCGAAGTAGGCGCGACGGTTCTGCTCGATGGAAATCCGACGAACAACTGCATCATCGAACCGGCAGGCGCCGTCCAGGGCAAGAGCTACGAGTCACGGCGCTGCACGCTCACCGAGGGCACCCATAGCCTGACGGGCGATCTGGCGTTCGGCATCGTGGCGTACGGATACGGATCGGCAGGCTCCTATGCGTTCGCCGGCGGGGCGGACGTGAAACCGATCTACGAGCCACCGCCGATCAAGTAGCGAACCCAGGGCGCCCGCGACGGGTTAGCGCAAGCCCCGATTGAATCGTGGGTTGTTCGGTCGCAACCGCGTGTGTTGCAGGCGCAGTTTAGCCGCACGCGCCTTGGTTACGGTACAGGCGGCCTGGGCAGGTACCGCTGGCCGTAAACGGCTTGCCGTCACACCCGCAGTAGGGCCGCAAGTCCCGGGTGCACATCCGTTTCGCATCGACGCATTTGCCCGAAGTGGGTTCGCACCCGGAGCCCTCGCACACGCCGCTCGCGCATTCGGCGCCGTCGCCGCACACCGCGCCAACCGCCTTGGACCCGCTAGCGGCTTCGGTGTCCGTCGTGGCTCCACTGGAGGGTTCTGCCGCCTCCGCTCCGTCGGGCAGCGGTCCGCTCCCTTCGGGTAAGGGGCCGCCGTTGGCTTCCTCACCCTCGAGCCCCGGGCCCTGCGCGGTACCGACCGGTTCCGACTCGGGCCCAGCGGCGGGCGCACCTGACGTCTTCTCGCAACCCGCCACGCAAAGCACCGCGCCAAACAATGCGGCGATCCGACCGGTCTTGGCCCGAGTGGTCATGAAGCCCCCGATCTTGAAAGCACTAGTCCTGAACATAGTCCTGACTCCTGTAGAAGTAGGCGCGCAGTCCGAACAGGAACGCGGCGCCGGCCATCAACCCAGCGAACACCCAGAAGAACGTGGCGAGCGGGAGATTTCCGAACGCCGCCAGCAGCGACACCAGCACGTTCCCCAGTGCCACCGTCAGCAGCCAAAAGCCCATGATGGTGCTCTTCATCCGGGTTGGCGCTTGGGTGTACGCAAACTCCAAACCGGTGATCGAAACCATGACCTCTGCCAACGTGATGATCACGTACGGAATGAGCTGCCACCAGATGGAGACGCTCTGCATCTTGCCCGCCTTTAGAGCCGCCTCGATCTCAGTGATGTCCGTCATGCTCTTGATCGTGCCGGCGTCGAACGCGACCTGCATATGGCTATCCACAGCGCCCTGAATGAGCGCCACGGCCACGAACGACAGACCCGTTACCAACATGCCCATCGTCATGCGACGCAGTGGCGTGGGCTCCATCCCGAGCTTCTTAATCGCCGGGTAGATGCCGAAGTTCGCGATCGGAATCAACAGCATGACCAAGATCGGGTTCACGGCTGGGGTCTGGGAGGCGATCACCTGACGGCCTTCCCACAGCGTCAGATCCATCATCTTCGCCTGACGCAACCATGACGACCCGTGCTGATCGAACAGCGCCCAGAAGATACTGACCAGGAAGAACACGCTGATGATCTTCAGTACCGCGACCGGGCCCTCCGCGGCCTCTACACCAAAGCGCCGCATTGCAGGTCCGAACAGCTTGTGCTCGAGCAGCTTCTGTCGTCGAGCCTTGACGTCGGGATTGTCGCTGTCGATCTGCTTCTCAAGCGCGGCGCTGTCCACGTCGTCTGCCTTTGACGTCGCGTCCTCACCGCGAAAGTAGCGGCGAAGCGCGTACATCAGCACCGCCAAGAAGCCTTCATCCTGTTCGAGGCGCTGCCGGTAGAAGAACAGCGCGAATCCCGCGACTAGAAAACCAATGCTGGCACCGACGATGATGTACCAGGGCATGCTGCCGGTGAAAAACAAGTGCCCCACCGCCATGAACAGACACACGCTGCTCAGCGCATCCAGCGTGCCTAGTTTGCCGCCGGGCTTAGGCGGCACGTGCACGAATACCTTGCGTCCCATCCAGAAGAACAATGTCGCGATGAACATCAGGACGCCGGGGATGGCGAAGGCGACGCTCATCGCCAGGCTCTTTCCAGCGTCTCCGCCACCGCCCATCTTGATGAGAGTGTCGGAATCACGCACCGCCGGAATGAGCAGCGTCGCGAAGAAACTGCCAAAGTTGATGATGAAATAGAACGCCTGATAGACCGCCTTGACGCGAAACCAGTTCTTCTTGCCAAACTGGTCGCCGACGTGGGCGGACACGCATGGCTTGATGCCGCCGGAGCCCACCGCGATGAGCCCAAGCCCCACCCACAGACCCGTAATCGACCCCTCGGTCGCACTCAGCACCGCGTGACCAAGGCAGTAGACCAGGGACAGGCCTAATATCGTATGGTATTTTCCAAGCAGCCGATCGGCTATGATGGCGCCGATCATCGGCAGGGCGTAGACCCCAGCGACCCATAGATGATAATGGGACGTCGCGAGGTCTTCCGCGTTGGCCGCGTACTGGGGCTGCTGGGTATAAAGCGAAACGATGTACGCGAAGAGAATCGCGCGCATACCGTAATAACTGAAGCGCTCGCACCCTTCGTTGCCAATGATGTATCGGACGCCGGGAGGCCAGCCGGTGTCTTCGTGATCAGGAGAAGTGCGCGGCGTGTAAGACATGGTGCCCTATCGATGATGTTGGAAAAGATGAAGGTGGACGCGCGCGTTGCTACTTCGGGCAGTCCACCGGCTGCGGGGGCGGCGGGTTGCACGTCGCCGGCGCCGGTGGGCACTTAACGTCCGCCATTTTCCAGCACGTGCCGTCGGCGCGCTTGGTGATCGTCGGATCCGGCGTGGGGCCGTTCGCTCCAGCCTCGGTCGGCGTTCCCGCGTCACTGCCTTCCGGGACAGCAGCATCGGCCTCCGCCGGACCGGCATCTGGCTCGGCTAGCCCGGCATCGACAGCGGCCGGATCGGGTTCCGGCGGAGGCGGATTGGTCGGGAGCTGTTGCGGAGTGCACGCGGCGGCAACCGTCACGACGAAGGCGGGCAGGAGACTGCGATTCATGGCGCGGACTATATAGTCAATTGTCGGACACGCGAAACAACCCGAGCACCTCGACGTGGTGGGTCTGCGGAAACATGTCGAAGGCGGTCAATTCCACCAATTCGGCTCCGTTGTCGGCGAGGAGCTTTGCATCACGAGCGAAGGTAACCGGGTCGCAGGCGCACATCAGCACGTACTTCGGACGCAGCTGGGGCAGGTCACGAATGACGTCCTTGGCGCCAGCGCGGGGCGGATCGAGCACCACCATATCGAATCGACGCCCGGCTTTTGCCAACTGCTGGATCACCTCCCGGGCGTCACCGGCAAGGAACTCGCCACGTAAACGCTGCGCCTTCGCCGCCCGCCCGGCCGACGAGATCGCGCTGCGCGTCCGGTCAAACCCGACGCCGGTGAGCCCGGCACCGAGCAGCGGTAGCGAGAAGTTACCGGCGCCGCAGTACACATCACAGAAGGTGTGCAAATGGAGGCGCTCGGCGGCGTCGAGCACGGCGCTCACAATCGCTTGATTCACCGACCAGTTGACCTGAAAGAACGCTCCTGACGGTACGAGTAAATGCTGGCCCGCAAGCGCCAGCTTCAGCGCGTCGCCGGCATGGCGGGGTGACGTCACACGAATCGGATCGAGGGCGTCAGCTAGCGCCGAGCGCGCCGCGCGTGCCTGCGCTCGGGTCGTGCGGCGACGCGGCGTCAGGTGGATATATGCGCTGCGATCACCGACCGCCATGTCGAGTCGTTCGAACTTGGCGAGGTGCGCGCGGTGCGGAGGCTCCAGCCCGACGACGGCCCTTAGAACGTCGTTCACGCCGGCTTCGGCCACCAGGCAGTGCTCGATGGCGACGATCGAATGCGTGCCAGCTTGGTAATAGCCAACCGCGCCGTCGCGGTCGACGTGTAGCCGAATGCGTCGCCGGTATCCGACGGGCTCGCCCGCCGTGACGATCGGCAAGCCAGCCGTCCATTCGACACCGGCGGTTCGCTTGAGCGCCTCCAAGACGATGGTGCGTTTCGCCTGCCGCTGCGCCTGAACGCTCAGATGCATGAAGTCGCAACCGCCACAACGCTGACCATAAGGGCACGCTGGCGTCACGCGGTCAGCGCTCGGCTCAACGATTTGATAGTCGGTTGCTCGCCGATACCCGCCGCGGTCGGAGACGCTGCGCAGCTCGATCAGATCACCCGGCGCGGCGCCTGCAGCGAACACGGGGCGACCATCATCCCCGCGGGCAAATCCATCGCCTCCGGGGATGAGTCGATCGATCCGTAGGCGCTCGACCGGCGCGGCGTCAGCCATGAATGTTCTTTAGCGCCTCACGACGACTGAGTCCGGAAAGCTCGACTTCGTGGTCGCGTACATAACGGCGTACTGTATCCGGATCGGTCTTCGCGTACTCACGCAGCGCCCAGCCGATCGCCTTGCGAATGAAGAAGTCCTTGTCTGCGATGTTCGGCGCGATGCATTGCTGCAACAGCTCGAGGTCCGTCGACGCCTTGAATCGCAGCTGGCAGATGATCGAGGTACGGCGACGCCACAAGTGGCTGGACGTAGACCAGCTCAGCATCTTGGGCGCGATCTGATCGGGATAGCGACTGAGCAGATCCCCAACGCCGTGGGACGCAACCGCATCGACCACGTCCCACCACGCCGAGCCCTTGATCAGGTGGTCCATAAGCGACAGGCTCGACGCTACCCGAAAGTCACGCGCTTTGGCGGCGGTAGCCAGATCCGTCGCTGCATACCAGAGTTCCCGGTGCTCAGCGGTATCGAACAGGTCGCGCACGTCGCGGCGCCACTGCGTCGCCGTGCCTGGAAAGTGCTCGGCGAAGACGCGACGCTGAACTCGCTTCCGCGGCGACGACTGCACGCCGAGAAACGGTAGCTCCGACTTCATGTAGGCCTGCATCGCCGGAGCCTTCTCCGGATCTGCGATCCTTCGGAATTCCCGATGTAACTCATCGACCAGAGGAGACGGCACGCCCGGAGTGTACACCGGCAGCCCCGAGCGAGTATGTCCGCGCTTGGCAAACTCCGCCTCGGCGCTATGCATCGATTGGCGGGCGCGAAACTTCAGCTCGCCAACAGCGTATACAGAGCGCCAAAGCTCGCCGAGTGTTGGCGCAGTGAATCCAGGAGCTTGATTTGGACAATCTGACGGGCGTGGCGGTTTTCGTAAAGGTGGTGCAGGAGCGCAGCTTCTCAGCAGCTGCCGACCGCCTCAATCTGAGCAAGTCCACCGTGAGCAAACAGGTGCGAGCACTCGAGGATCGGCTGGGAGCGCAATTGCTCAATCGCACGACCCGAAGACTCAATCTGACGGAAGTGGGCGAGGCGTTCTTCGAGCGCTGCGCACAAGTCCTGGCGGATGTCGAGGAGGCCGAGCTGGCCGTGTCGCGGATGCAGTCCACGCCCAAGGGCCGGCTACGCATCAGCGCGCCGATGTCTTTTGGACAGAGCTACCTGGCAGACGCGCTCGCGAAGTTCATGAAGGACCATCCCGACATCGAGGTCGAATACACGCTGAACGACCAGATCATCGACCTCATCGACGAGGGCTTCGACCTCGCTATCCGCGTTGCGGACCTCCCGGATTCCAGCCTGATCGCTCGACGCATCGCGCCCGCGCGGCTGACGCTCTGCTCGTCTCCGGCGTACCTGGCGGCGCGGGGAACGCCCGCTCACCCTCGAGAACTGTCGGACCACGACTGCACGTCTTATGCGTATCATGCCGCCGGCAACGTGTGGGACTTCGAGGGACCCGACGGTAAGCACTCGGTTCGCACCGGCGGCCGATTTCGGGCCAACAACGGCGACGCGATGGCGCGCGTGCTGGCATCCGGCGTCGGCATCGGGCTACTGCCAACGTTCATCCTCAAGCCGTATCTGCAGAATGGCTCACTACTGCCGATCCTGGACGGCTATCGCGTGAAACCGGCCGGAATCTATGCCGTATACCCACCGAACCGCCATCTCTCTGCCAAGGTCCGGTCGTTTGTCGATTTCCTGGTCCAGCACTTTGGCGAAGAGCCGGAGTGGGATCGCCTTGCGCGGACCGAGTACCCGCAGCCGGCGGCCGCGGTAGGCTAGGGCTACTCCTCGGGCTCCGCGCCCAGCCCGCAGTTGTCGAGAAACTCCTCGACGAACTCGCGTCGCTCTACGGGCCAGCGCGACTGTTTCGCGTGAGCCGCGATCTTCTGAAGTTGGGCGGACAGTTCAGCTAGCTCATCGTCGTCGAACCGCGCGAGGTACGGGCCGAGCTTTTCGAGCGCTCGGCATGCTGCGTCAGGCTCGTTAAGACGATCGTCGCTCAGATCCAGATACATCGCCAGATGGAGCATGCCCGCCAAGAGCGGATCGATGTCGAGTTCGTCCGGCAGCGTCGGCATGTGAACCGCTTTAGGCGGCGGCTCGCCCGGACGCGACTTCACGGATGAGTCCGGAACACGTAGTCCCACGCCTTGAACGAAACACCGAAGCGCTGATCGTGCTCCTTGAAGTGATGGAGCATGTGGTGCTTCTTCAAACGCAGTCCGTAGGCACTCTTGGGGTTGTAGTGGTGGATGTAGTAGTGCGTCAGGTCATACACCATGTACCCGATCACAAATCCCGCATGGAAAGCCCACACCATGCGATCGCCCAGCAAGCCCCAGAACACACCGAGAAAGATGACGTAAAGCGATAGGCTGACCGCGGGGGGCATGACCAGTCGATACTTGTCTTTCGGCCAAGTGTGGTGGACTCCGTGCACCAAGAAGTGCATCCGCTCTCCCCACTCGCCCGGCGGCTGCCAGTGGAACAACGTGCGGTGAAGCCAATACTCGACCAGCGTCCAGGCTACGAAGCCCATCACCGCGAGTCCCACGGAAGCCAACACCGAGACGCCGCGATTAAGCACTCCGTACGCAAGCATCCCCGTGGAAACCGGTACAAAGACCGCCGGCACCACAGCCCAGTGTGTCCGCGAGAAGAAATCGACAACGTCGCTTTCAAACATGCGCGGCGAATCAGGTGTCGCTCTCAACATCTCGCGTTTTTCCTCAGTCCCCGGGGGCGGGGTTAGCGCACTGTATGAACAGCGCTCGCAAGTTGGCAAGCCCAGGGCGCTACACACTGCGTACCGGTTTTCGCAGTGCAAGGCGCATGCGGAATCTGCGCGAACGCAACTGCGCAAGTATTTCAAGGCCGGCTGGCGACCCGATCGCGGTGTCGGGGCCGGCGCGGATTTCTTCGCTCCTCGAACCGAATACGGCGGTGATGCGTATTGATCCTGAAAGCGGAACAGTTCGTGCAGCGTTATCTCCAAGGAAGGCCGGACAGCGGGTTCAAACAATACGCCGTGCGACCAAGCCGATGAGATCAGAAAGATGACGTCCTCCGCCGAAAAGCCACCCTCCGACCCACCTCCAATCGAAGACGACATCGTTGACGAAAAATCGGAGGTACGGGCTCGAAGGCCGGCGCGATCGACGATCATTCCACCGCCGACGTCCGAGAGCCCTCCACAGGCCCCAGCGGGCGTGTCGCGCGTCATGGAAAGGGTAGCCGAAGCACAGCGTCTGTTGTCGACGTTGCCGCCGAGCGACGAGCGCTACGACCTACTGCGCCTGGCTGTTGTACGGCGAGATGGCCCGCTACTGGAAGGCTTGATGCCGGACCGAGACACCAACCACCCTCACGATACCGAACCGCCGACGCGATAGACGGCCTACTTTTGACGCAGGCGGCCTCGGTCGATCTTGCCGAGGTGGGTGCGCGGTAGGTCGTCCTCGAAGCGAATCCTGCGCGGCGCCTTGTACGGTTCCAGCTGGTCGCGCACGTAACCCTTCAGTTCGTCGGCGAGCCCGTCGGTGGCCGCAGCATGGAGCACCACGAAGGCGTGGGGTTTGACGAGTCCCTCCACTTCGACACCGACGACCGCGCACTCCTTGACCGCGTCGTGGGTCAGCAAGCAATTCTCCACCTCGGCGGGTGCAAGCCACTTCCCGCCGACCTTGAGCATGTCGTCGCCGCGGCCGCAGTAGGTCACGTAGCCATCCGCATCCATGCGGATCATGTCGCCGGACACGTACCACTCACCGCGAAATGCCTCAGCGGACTTCT
>JAUIKB010001085.1 GCA_030430975.1 Polyangia bacterium | reverse complement strand
GTTTGTGAGACACGTCCGGCGACGAGCAGCCGTGGTGGCTTGAGGTAGACGATGCGAACCACGTCGCCAATGGCGTAGGACCACAGGCCGGCGTTACTAGATAGGACTAGCGCGTAGTTCTTGTGCGGTTCGACGTTGGCGATCCAGCGGCGCTCGGGAGTCGGCTTGTCCAACTGATCAACTTCTACGAATTCGAAAAAGAGGCCGTTGTTGACCAGCATCTGCAAGCCCTGGTTGTACTGACGATCTGCGATCGCGACGAAGCCCTCACTAGCCGCGTAGACCTCTCGAAGCTCGGCGTTGCTGCCGCGGAGCAGATCTTTGAAGTGACGTTCGTAGGGGGCGAAGCCGACGCCCCCATGAGTTATCAACTCCAACTTCGGAAACAGTCGAACCAGGCGGCGATCGCTCGGCGGCGCACCGTCGAAGGCACGGTCGAACAGAATCTGTAACCATGAGGGAACGCCGCTGATCGAACGGATGTTCTTTCCGAGGCAGTCAACCGCTAGCCGATCGACCTTTTCGGTCCAGTCTTGGATGGCGGCAAGTTTTGACGGCGGGTAGTATCGGTTCCTGCCAGCCCATGTTAGGGTTTCTCTCGCCGCGATGCCGCTGAGTTCTCCTGCGAAGATCCCTGGCGCTAGTCCCTCGAGAACCGGGCTGCCTCCGAACAAGAAGGTGCGGCCGCTGGTGACTCTGCTGGTGGGTCTGTTGCGCAGATGGTGGAGCAATACCTCCAGTCCAGCGGCGTTGTTCGACTTCACCATCCCGTCGCTGCAAGGTATGTACTTGCTCTCGCCGGTCGTTGTGCCCGACGACCTAGCGAAGTACCGAATAGACCCGGGCCAGGTCGTGTCTTTGAGCGAAGGAAAGGTTTTGGACCAATACTCGTTCCAAAATTGTTCGTATTTCCTGATGGGTACGCGCTGCTGGTAGTCGGACACCGAGCGAATCGAGGCGAATTCGTGATCGATGCCAAATTGTGTGCCGCTTGCCTTCTGAACCAAATCCAGCAGCTGGGCGCGCTGGGCGTCCGCCACGTCCGCGATACCGCGCCGCCGCCGAGCGTAGGACTTCAACACCGCGCCACCGACGTAGCCTGTTAGCCTATACATGCGAACATCCTTCGTGAACCGTGTGTTGCCAATCCCGAGTTTGGCGCCGAATTTGGGGACTTGAACTAGAGACAACGCTCACGGGGCAGGAGTACTCAAGTCCGCGCGGCGCACTTCGTCGCACGCGGGGTCCGACGGCGAACATCCAGTCCCGGATGGGATGGCTCACAGGTCCTCAGTTGCGACAGCTGGTGGTCGAGATGCGGGGTGAGCGAGCAGTCGCAGCGCGTTTGCGACGACGAGCAACGTCGAACCCTCGTGAAGCAAGACCGCCCAGCCGATTCCTGCGAAACCGAACAGCGTGGCGGGAATGAGGAACGCGACCATACCAAGGCTTGCCCAGAGATTTTGGCGGATGACGCGTCGGCTGGCGCGGCTCAGGCTCACTGCAAACGGGAGCGTGGAGAGGTCGTCCGCCATCAGAGCAACATCGGCCGTCTCCAGTGCGACGTCCGACCCGCTCGCCCCCATAGCGATCCCGACCGTAGCCTGTGCCATTGCGGGCGCGTCGTTGACGCCATCGCCAACCATGGCGACTGTGCCGCCGCGGGCGAGTTCACGGACGGCGGCGACCTTGTCTTCGGGCAGCAGATCACCACGAGCCTCGTCGAGGCCCACGAGCGTAGCGACGCCGTCCGCCGCTCGCTGGTGGTCGCCTGTGAGCATGAGGGTCCGCGTCACGCCGAGCCGGTCGAGCTCTTCGAGCGTAGCCTTTGCATCTTCGCGGGGTGGGTCCATGAGCCCGAGCACGCCGAGGAAACGCTCGGCGCTCGCGACGACGACTACCGTCCGGCCCGAATCCGCCAGCTCTTCGACGACAGCGGCCACGCCATCGGGCAAGGGGCGTGACAGCCGCTCGCGGAAGAGGTCGGGTTTACCCAGCACTACAGCGACGCCGTCGACGGTTGCGCGGACGCCATAGCCCGTTATGGCTTCGACACCTGCGGCGTCCGGAGCCGGGCCCGACAGTTCTTCTTCAAGACCCTCAACCATCGCCCGTGCGAGCGGGTGATCGCTCTCCTTTTCGACCGCAACAGTAGCGCGAGCGAGCTCGGCTCGGCTCGCGCCCACCGCGGTGGCTACATCGGTCAGTCGGGGCTTCCCTCGCGTCAGGGTGCCCGTCTTGTCGAACGCGACGATCGAAGCGACGCCCAGCGTCTCGAGGTGTGCGCCGCCCTTGATGAGAACGCCGCCGCGCGCGGCTCGCGCCACACCGCTTAGCACTGCGCTGGGCGTA
>JAUIKB010001084.1 GCA_030430975.1 Polyangia bacterium | reverse complement strand
GCCAGCGGTCGCGTGGGCGTATGACGCGGCAGGTCAGGAAGCGGGCATACATTCCTATCGCGCGTCGCTCACGGCGAAACTGGTCGACGCACCTAAACCGCGCTTCCTCAAGACTTCGGGCAACTGGCTCTATTATTCCACGGAAACGAGCCTCCACGCGCTGTCGCTAGTGAACGCGGAGGTCAGGACGCTCGACACGACGCTGGCGGACGGTTGGGCAGTCGATGTTTCACAAGATTCCGTCTTCGTCGCCGACCGTCAACGCGGCGAGATCTACCGGTACCCGCTGCTATGAGCCCGCGCATCGTAATAGCCGCCGTCTGCGGTCTGGGTCTCACGGTGGGGTGCTTTGGCGATCTGCCGGCACCCACCGGTGCCGGCGGAACCTCCGGCCAGGGAACGGGCTCGACCTTCGGCCAGGGCGGTAGCGTCGCGGGAACCGGGGCGACCTCCGGCCGGGGCGGTAGCGGGGGCGCAGCGACAGGCGGCAGTAGCAGCGAGGGTGGTTCCGGCAATGTCGGCAATCAAGGCGGTTCGGGCAACGCCGGCAACCAGGGCGGTTCGGGCAACGCCGGCAACCAGGGCGGTTCGGGCAACGCCGGCAACCAGGGCGGTTCGGGCAACGTTGGCAACCAGGGTGGTTCCGGTAACGTTGGCAACCAGGGTGGTTCGGGCAACACCGGCAATCAGGGAGGCTCGGGCAACGCCGGTGGTCAGAGCGGGGCGACGGTTAACTGTGGCAACGATGCCTGTGAACTGCCGGGCGCGTATTGCTGCATCACGCACCAGTTCCTTCAGGTGAAGTTCGAGTGTCGACAGGCCGCGATGCCTTGCCAGGGAACGTTTCCGCATCGCGCGCCGGCCACGTGCGACGACCGAACCGACTGCGAGGCGGGCACTGGCTGCTGCGGTACTTTGGACGGAATCGCTTTGACCGATCGCTACTCTAAGATCGAGTGCGCAGCCAGCTGTGGCGACACGGATGAAGTGGTGATGTGCGACCCCAACGATAGTCAAGCCTGCGCGCCGGGGTTGACATGCGGGCCGAGCGCTTTGGTTTCTGGTTTCCACCACTGCGAATAGGCCGGCAGCTTACGGCCGCCGCGGCGTGGTACAGTTCGGGTGTGGATAAGTCCGAACGTGGAAAAGCAGCGGTCCTGGACAAGCTGTTCGAGCGTGGGGGTTTGCGTCCGGGCGTGGCGCGCGAGGTCTCCGACGAGACCGGTGTTGCTGAAGCCGAGGTGTATGGCGCCGGCTCTTTTTACCATCTGCTGAACAATCCCGACGTCAAGGTGCGGGTCTGTACGGGCTTGAGCTGTGCGATGCGCGGCTCGCGCCAACTGCTGGAGCAGGCCGAGCAGGCGGGGCTGCCGGTCAGTGAATGTTCGTGCCTTGCGGCGTGCGATCGGCCGCCGGCGGTGCTGCGCGGTCGCGACGTGTTGGTCGAGGTGACGCCGGACGACGTGACCCGTGCCGCCGGCGACTGGGAGCAGCTGGCGTCGGTGGTGGAACCGGCGCGGGATTGGGTCGGTGTGGTGGGTGCGGCGGGCGGAGCCGACGAGCTGGTCTTGGATCTAGCGGGACCGCATGACTACTCGGCGACGGCCTTTGACCGAGCCCTCGAGCTGGGCGGCGACGCTGTCGTCGAGTGTCTTCAAGTCTCCGGGTTGCAGGGGCGCGGTGGCGCGGGGTTTCCGGCCGCGGTCAAGTGGAACGGCGTTCGGACGCAAGCCGAGCGGACTCGCTACATCGTGCTCAACGCCGACGAGAGCGAACCGGGGACATTCAAGGATCGCGAGCTGATGCTGCGGCGTCCGGACCTCGTGTTGGAAGGCCTGGCGATCGCGTCCCGCGTGCTGGAGGCGCAGGACGTGTACCTGTACTTGCGCGGCGCGTTTGGCGGTCCGTGGCGCGCGCTCGAAGAGGCGATCGAACGGTTTGGAGACAAGCTGCCCGGTGTGCGATTCCATCTGCACCGCGGGCACGGCGCCTACATTTGCGGTGAGGAAACGGCGATGCTCGAGGCGCTCGAAGGCGGGCGGGGAATGCCGCGTCACAAGCCGCCGTTTCCGACGGTGGAGGGACTGTGGGGCAAGCCGACGCTGGTGCAAAACGTCGAGACGATCGCCTGCGTGCCGGCGATTCTGATGCGCGGCGGCGAATGGTTCAAAGCGCTGGGTCGTACGGAGCCGGGCACCAAACTGTATTCGATCAGTGGTGACGTGAAGGCACCGGGTACGTACGAGATGCCGCTCGGGGTGACGCTCGACGAACTAGCGGCGGCGGCGGGCGGGTACGTCGGTGAGCTGAAGGCGTTCTCGCCCGGTGGAGCGAGCTCGGGGTTCCTGCCCGCGAC
>JAUIKB010001083.1 GCA_030430975.1 Polyangia bacterium | reverse complement strand
ACAAACGTATCCACCTCGATATGGGTGGGGGACTCGGCTGGTTTTTGGTCTCTCGCCTCGTACGAGATTCGAAAGTACATGAGCTGGAGCTCTGAATCGTCGACATTCGTGCGCAGTATTCGTAGGGCGGTCGTTAGCGCTTCGTCTACGCGTGCCACTTTCAGTAGGAGCCACGCACGGCGCATCCTAAGGCCCGCCGGCTCCCCCTCGAAGTTCGAGGTGCCGAGCACGTCACTTGCGGACGCGATCGCGCCTCCTCGAAGGTGCAACTCAGCGCGGATCAAGATGGCTTCGAGTCGCTGGGGCGCAATCGTCAGCCAGCGGTCGAGGTATGTCGCCGCGGATGCGAAGTCCAGCCGATTCAGAGCGATTGTCGTCGCCAACCGAACGGCCCACTCTGGTGCACAAGCCGAAGTGCAAATCTGCACGGCGATCCCGTAAGCGTCTTCAAGCTCACCCGTCGCGACCAGGGCTTCGGTCTTCAGACGAGCGACGGCTTCGTCGGACATCGCGTCCATCGGAGCGAGTGTCTTGAGGGTGTCCTGATAGTGTTGGCGTGTAAGCAGGTAGGCGGCGAACTCAACTCGAATTGCGAGTTCGTCGCCCGCTGGTGCACTCGTGACCGCCAGCCGGTACGACTGTGCCGCCCCATCGTGGTCTCCTAGGCCGATCTCCGACCGAGCACGCAGTACCGGTACGCGCACGTCCGTTGCTGGCATCCCCTCGAGGGCAGCTGACGCGACTTGAGGCTTGTCTAAGAGCAGTGCGGCGAGTGCCAATGTGATGCGTGACTCGACATCTCCTTCCTCGCGACGGAGGGCTGGCGTCGCACTCAGCTCGCGCTCCGCTTCGGATCGATTTCCGAGGGCAACTAGTAGATGTGCGCGGACGGCATGATGAGCGAACTCGCAGGGGGCAGGCGTGGCGTCGATAGTTTTCAGCGCGTCTTCAAGCCGGTAAGTTGCGGCAACCGCCAGCGCAGCGAAGTGCGCGGCTTGCTCCCAGGGGACCGGAGCTTGCGCGCATACAGCGTGGTAGATGTCGATCGCGTCGGTGTGTCGACCGATCAACTCCAGCACGCCAGCGCGCTCCAGCCGGATTCCGATTGCGAGGCTGATTGTCTTCTCCGGCAGTAGGGTTTCGGCTTGGTCGAGGACAGCGAGGGATTCTGCGAGCAGCTGCGCCTTTTCTGGCTCTGTTTCGTTGATCGCCTCAGTCCGCAATGCTTGCGCGAGGTGAAGCAGTAGTGATGGGTCTTCGCCCTCCGAAGCGATTACGGTCCGAAGTTTTGAAGCCGAGCGGGCCCCTGCGCCGAGTCCGAGCTCCACGACGGCAGCCGCCGCGAGCACCTGAGGATCGGCTTGTAAGGCAGCCGGAACGCGGCTGAGGTCTATGTCGTTGACGACCTGTAGTCGTGCGGCCCATGCAGCCGCGTCCTCAGGGCTGTCGACAGTGGCTTCGCGGAGGAGTTTTTCCGCTTCCTCGCGATTTCCGAGGTCGAGTTCGGCTAACGCAAGCGGAACTCGCACGGATTTTCGATTAGGGTCGGTAATAAGTGCCGCCGAAAGGTTCGACCGCGCTTCTTGAGCCTCGCCCACCTGCAGAAGCGCGATTCCACGCAGGTGTAGAGCGCGTGGGGTTCTGCGTTCCTCGGTGTCCAGAAGCGCGATTGCGGCCCGTGGCCGGTGTGCTCGGAGCAGCTTCGCAACAGCTTCGAGCTCCGCCTCAACTGGCACCATGACGTTTCGGGACGTGGCCACGGGTGGCGCCGTGGCGGAGATCTCAGCACGCGCGGCGGCTCGCAGTTCGATCCCCTTTTCCGCTAGAACGCGGGCGTAGCTCCCCCGGTCGCGCCGTCCGCCTTTCTTGGCGACGTACTGGGCGTCCTGAACCAGAATAGCCCATGCGGCTTGGGCTTGGTCCTCGCGAACAAGCTGCCCCTTTATCAATTGCATTGCTAGAAGGACGCCCGCTACGCGGTCGTCGTCGACGTCCAATGGGACAATGCTTAGCCTTTGCGTGAGTTGACTGTTCAGTGGGTCTTTGAGGACAGCGATGCGCTTCTCGAGGCTTTCAGAAATTGGAAAGTCTGCTCGCCCGTCGCCCCACTGTTCGAGGACCTCGCGTAACTGTTGCTGAACCGTTCCGCTGCTTGTTGCTCGATCGACTGCGAGGACGGGATGTTCGTCGTCCTCTAGTTTCTGGGCGAAGCGTTGGAGAGCATCTTCAAGCCGCGAGTCCGCATTCAGGCCATGCTTTGCCTGTACTTCTAGGACTCCACCTTCCGATAGCTCGACTCTGATGTCGTCACCGGAGGTATCCTGTTCAAGGTGCATCACCGTCGGTATGCCGCATGGC
>JAUIKB010001082.1 GCA_030430975.1 Polyangia bacterium | reverse complement strand
ACTGGGGAAGCCGGCGATCTCGAACGAGAACGCGGCCGACCCCGGCGCACGCATGTTGCGTCCACCCTCGCCGTAAACGAAGTACTTGTCGTTGAGCGACTGCCACGCTTCGTCCTGAAGCACGCGTCGGTCGTCGGCGAAGTCGGCGAAGTGAAACAGCTCGTGATGGATCAGCCGGCGTAGGAACGCCGGCGGGGCGTTCACATCGAGCAGCAACGTTTGTTCGTAGTTGGGCAGGGACGGGATCGATAGGCCGGACTCGTTCAGGTTCTCGCACATCAGCACGCGACGCAGGCGGGTCGCGTTCACGAATGGCTTGGGCAAGCGGCTGAGTTCCTGTGCCAGGATGATGGCGGCGTCATCAGCGCGCTTCTTGACCGGGGCGGTGCCACGCACCGGACCGTCGAGGAGATTTAGTTTGAACTCGCGTCCAGCGCGCATGAGTTCGACGCCGTGCGCCTGGAGCCGGGATGCGGCCGGGCTCTTGATCTGCGTCCAGCCGTCAGCCTTCATGCGATCGGCGACCTTTTCCTGCCACGCGGCCTCGCGGGCTTGAGCGATGGCGAGATCGTCGTGCGCCCATTCGATCGCGAGACCGATCATCGGCGTTACGAACAGCGCGAGCGCTACGGTCAGCCCCATGAAGCCGGGACGCAGCTGCGTGTCCCGTCGGACTCGACCATCGAAGCGGCGCCGCAGCATGGAGTGAGTATGGGGCAACGCGGTCGCCTCGACCAGTGCCGAGCGCGGTGGTCCACGCGGCCGGAACGGCTTTTGACGCCCCAAAAAACAGCCGTCTTCCCAGCCGTTATCGATACAGATGTTTCGGAAATGCGCGTCGGGAAGTCAGGCGAGTGCGGTAGCGGACGAGCGCCGGATCCACGTCGAGCTCATTCATGACCTGCCACGTCAGCAGGTGACCGAGCACGATGTCCGCGGGCGAAAACGTCGGTCCGGTCAGGTACGGGTTATCGGCGAGTCGCCGTGTCAGGGCTTCCGCCGCGCGTGCGAAGTTGTGCTTGGCGAGCCGCGCGACCTCTTCACCGCCCTCGCCGCGCGTGCGCTGCTTGTGCAAGAGCCAGATCGGTGGCTCAACTTCCGTTGCCAAGAAGAACAGCCACTGGTCGTGAACTCCGCGCTCGATGCTGCCCGCGCGCGGTAGCAGGCCACGCTCGGCGTACTTGTCGCCGAGGTAGAGCAGGATCGCGTTCGACTCCCAAATCGGCTTGCCGTCATCGATCAGCACCGGGATCTTACCGGTCGGGTTGAGGGCGCGAAACTCGGGCGTTGCCAGCTGACCGCCGTCACGGTCGACCACCATTTCATCGAAGGGTACATCGAGCTCCCGGAGCATCCACAGCGGCCGAACCCAGCGCGAGCGTCCACTGCCGTACAGCTGCAACATGTTGCTTCGGTAGCTCGTCAGAATCGGAAGCGCCAGCTGTAAGGGCGACGCCGTGACGCCGTTCTGTCGCTGATGAGGCTAATCCACACCACCGTACTGTTGCTCGGAATCGTGGCTTTCGGTGCCGGCTGCACCAACCGGAACCAACGGGTTACTGTGCCGAGCGCCCCGGTCCAGCGCAACCCGGTGTCATCCGCGCCGGCGGCACCGGTCGCTCAGCTCAAAGTGCCGATTCCGGACGATCTCGCCCTGAGTCAGACAGTCGCGAATGCGGTTCAGACACTCGCCAACGCGCCGGCTTTCGGCGGCGAGGCGGTGGGCTACTCGGGTGCGCCGAATGCAGAGGTGGCGTCCTTGCGGTCCATTCTGGCGGACTCGAACGCCGCCGCCGCACTGCAGCTCGTCATCGAGCACGGCACCTTGCCGGCGCAGCTGATGGCGGTCAGCGGGCTGTACTACATCGACCCAGACGGTCACGGTGACCGCGTCCAACGCTATTCAGCGATGACCGACACCGTTCCGATGGTCACGGGCGGCTGCATGTCCGGCACCCGCCCGGTGGCGGTTGCCAAGCTGGTTCGCGCGCCTGGCGCCATCCGCTTGAAGGGCCCCACCGAGAGCTTCCAGCAGTGGGCGGGCCGCTACGCGAACGGCCCCATCACGCTCGATATCGCCGGCGGCGGTTACCCATCCACGCTAACCGGCCGTTGAACTGGGGGGACGCGTAAACCAGTACACCGGACGTTGAGCGGGCCAGCTGCTTGCAGTCACTTCCGTTCGTCGCCGCTATGGCGATGCCTCCGAGGATGGCCATGTACGTTGCATCGATGCGCATTCGCCCGCTCCACCAGCCCCAGACGGGTAGCAGCGCGAACAACAGCACGGCGATCAGGACGCGCGCACGATCGACTTGTGTGTGACTACGTTCGGAAGTCCGCTAGAGATTGCTGTATG
>JAUIKB010001081.1 GCA_030430975.1 Polyangia bacterium | reverse complement strand
TGTGCGTTTCCTGGGTCGCGGCGAGGTCGCGTTCGTGCAGTACGGCGACCGGGGACTGCTGTGCGAGGTGATCGCCGGGCGCGGGGTGATCTTCGCCCAGTCGATTCGGCGCTGGGACGACGACGCCAAGGTTCAGCCCGCGGAACGCGAACGGATTGTTCGCGCGCTGGTGCAAGCGATGACGGATCTTGAGCTTGAGGAAGTCCGGGTGGTCCGCGAGTAGTCGCCGCCGCGCTCGGCCGCGCGTGTGGCCGCGATACGGGGCTCAGGTGCGAGCGCGGTTTTACGGGCGCGGGATCGGAAGCCGAGTCTCGACGCGCTGGTCGGGCCCTAAGCCGCTCCACGACCGCCCGCCGTGCACCTAAAATAACCACCAAAGAAACACCTCCGTTCGTGCCGCGACCTGTCTGTTCGAGCAACAGCCTCAACGGACATCGCCCGTTTCGCGTGGGGCGTGGCTATCGGTGGGTTTGGGCCGTCGCAGACCACTGTCGACTCGCAGCGACCAGCGGGGCGCAGTGCAGAGCGACAAAGCTCGGCTTCAGCGCCAGCAAGCACGGCGAGTGTCGCGTCAAGAGCGGGCGTGCGTCGCCGGCAGCGCGACCGACTGTCGCGCGATCCCGGTGGGGACAGCGGAAGCGGACCGGTAAGCGTGGCGAGCGCCCGAAAGACGGTTGTCAACGGCATCGGGAATGCGTCGCGGAACCGGGGGAAACTATTGTGAGATGGGAGAACCGAGCCTTTGAAGTTCGTTTGGATCCGATGACAGCTCCGGCGCTCAGCCGCGCGCGGCAACGCTGGAGGCACGCGACCAGCCGTAGTCGGGGTATTGCGCGGCGGGGCCAACGACGCACCGAGGCTTGAAAAAGCTCGGGTGGTGCGTGAGACGTCGCCCCTGTCTCGGCGCTACGTGGAATTCTCCGTCCGATGCTAGGCTAGCCCGATGAGTCGATTGTCCACGAGTCTACTTGCACTTCTCGTTGCCGGTTGCGGTTCATCGTCGACGGAGGGGACGGCGGACCCCGGCAGCCAGGTCGACGAGTGCCTAGGCGCATTCACGCAAACGACGAACTGCCTGAACAAGGCGGTGTTTACGGTCGACGCCGTCCAAGGCGACGCTCCCGACGGGCTCGCGCCCGGTACGACCACTTGCACTACGTCTCCGTCCAAAACCACGGCGATCTATTCCGACTGGGCTGGGAAACATCCGTTCGACTGCGATTCCGCGTGGAAGCTCACGATGCGGATCAACGAGGGAGAGAACGCTCGCGATCTTGAGATCAACGGCAATACCGGCGCCGTGATGATTCCCGCAGGGAGCGTTGCAATGTCATTCGCTGCCGAACTCGACGGCTGCCAGAACGGGAAGTACTCGTTCTCACCCACCGGGTCCGGAACCGTCGCGCTTGACGTGAAACAGGCGGAGGCGCCAAGCTGCGCCACCGTGACGTTCGACGCTGTGGAATTCGACAGCGCAACCGAAGGCACCTTTCAACTCTCCGCAACCCTGCGCGCCAAGTTCATGCCCGTGGGCGAGCAGTGAGTGAGCACTGACACGACCGAGGAACAGACGATCGTGACCGAGGTCGAACAGGCGCTCGCAACCGAGCAGTAGCCAGTCGCCCCAGACGATTACTACTGAGGCGCACCGAGCGTGACAGTCGGTTCGTTCTGAACGCGTCGGCGCGCGCGAACGTTGTCGATGAAAACGGTGACGCCGTCGGGCAGGTTCTCGGCGACGAAGCCCACGCCGCCGTCGGGTAGCGGTGGCACGTCCTCCATATTCGTCCAGTCGGCGACCGGTGGAACAACCTTCGTGCCATTGTTGAAAACGCGCGCTTCATCCACGACCGAGACCATCGAAAGGCGATACCAATCGGTCGGTGCGGGGACGAACGCGTCGCCGGTGGTGATGGCGCTCCAGTCGGTGCCGGAATGCCGGCCGAGTGTTTGCGTGATGTCTGAGCCGTCGCCAAGCAGGCTGAGATTCATGTAGCTGCGCACGCTGTAGTCGGCCGACGCGCTGGCGCGGACGACCTGTCGCAAGTCGAGGGTCGCCGACGCGGAGCTGAACCGCCATTCGGCGTCCAGTTGCCACAAGTCGCCGGCCGTCAGCCCCGTAGCCAGGATGGTCGCGCGGTCGGTCTCGATGACGGGACCGACCACGGACAGCGCGGCGCCCCGCGTCGCGTCGCCGGTCGGAGCGATCGCGAAGTGAGTGGCGTTTTGCTCCCAGCGGCTCGTGAGCGACGTGGCGTCTTGGAAGTCGTCCCAGGCGTCGAACACATCCCAGGGGGCAGTCGACGGTGGCGACGCGTTTGGATCGCCGTAGCGCAGCTCAAAGCTCGTGTCGGTGGTGTTC
>JAUIKB010001080.1 GCA_030430975.1 Polyangia bacterium | reverse complement strand
CGTGAAAGTGGACGGAAAGGTCCGCCTGGAACGCGACATGATGTTGCGCCGCGGTGAAACGCTGCGACTCAGCGTCGCTAACGAGACCCAGCGCGAAGTCGTGGTGCGCGAACCGACGAACACCGACCCCAAAGCGCCGTCGGAGACCGACAGCGGTGCGGAGAGTGACGGTTTGAGCCCGGTGTGGTTCTTTGGTGCCGCCGGTATCACGCTGGTGCTCGGCGGCATTTCTGTGTGGAGCGCCCTGGATACGTCGAACGCGAAGAGCGACTTCGACGCGTTGCCCGCGTCAACGCCCCGCGCCGAGCGCCAGGCTGCGCTCGACGACGGCAAGAGTCGCGAGACCCGCACCAACATCTTGTTCGCTGGGACCGCAATCGGGGTGGTCGGCAGTGCCGTCCTTGGACTGTTCTTGGTCGATTGGGGCGGCAAGGACAAGACGTCAGCGCGACTCGGGGTCGGCTTCGGAAACGTCACCCTCAGCGGTCGGTTCTAGCGACGCGGTGCGCCCATGCCTGAACGAGTAGGACGACCTGAAGGCGGCTTCACGCAGCACCGCCGCATCGACCTTCTCCGCGAGCTGCTGACCAAGCATCCGAAGGGGCTGACGCTTTACGAACTGGCGGATGCGCTGGACGTGACCGTGCGCACGATGCGTCGGTACATGAAAGAGATTCAGCGGGAGTACGAGCTCGAGAGCGCCGCGGCTCGCGGCGGCGGACCGCTCAAGTGGCGGATTCCGCCGGGCGAGCTACCGCGCAAAGTCGAGCTTCGCCGTACCCAGGCGTATGCGTTGCTCGCCGCGCGGCGCTTGTTTGAACCGCTGCGAGGCTCGGCGCTGTTCGACGAGATCGACATGGCGGTCGGCAAGCTGTTGGCGTTCGCGCAGCGGCCCGGCCGCGGCCCGAATGCCGGACTCGCCGATGTGCGGCTCGAGGATCGGTTCGTCTATTTGCCGTACGCGCCGAAGAACTACTCCGAGAAAACGGAGGAGCTCGACGACCTGTTTCAGGCCGTGTCCGACCTTCGCCCTCTAGAGATGAACTACCGCAGCGCGGGCAAGGACGAAGAGCGTATCGTCGTTCACCCGTACGCGATGGTCATGCACCGCGAGTCGATCTACTGCGTGGGCCTCCGCGTCGATAAAGACGAAGTCCGTACGTTCGTGCTCGATCGGATGCGGGACACCGAGGCCTCCGCGACCGAGCGCTTCGAGCTGCCTGAAGACTTCGACATCGATGAGTACTTTCAAGGCGAATTCGGCATTTGGCGAGATCCGAAAAAGCGCCACAAGGTCGTCATCGATTTCGATGCCGCGGCCGTCGAGTACATACGCACGCGCCGCGTCCATCGCACTCAAAAGCTATCGGCGATCGCCGGTGGTGGCGTTCGCTTGAGCATGACTGTCGGAAACCTCACGCCGGTGACCAGCTGGGTGCTCGAGTGGGGGCAGCGCGCCACCGTCGTCGGTCCAGACGAACTGGTTCGACGCGTGAAGCAGGAGCTGCGAGCGGCACTGAAGAACTACGACGGCCGGTCCAACAAGAAGATGCGGTCGAAATAAGCCCGTCTATTCGGGGGTCGGTTCGTCGCAGCGGAACACCACGTCGACGTCACTAGCTTGCTGCGTGCGAATCCGATCGCACGCGTTTCCGTAGAAGGTAACTTGGTTGGTACCGGCGTCGTATTCCCAACCCTCCACCATGCTCGGGCCTCAGGGGACTGTGGCGTTGTCGCAGAAGACGAAGATGCCCGTGGTGTTTCCCGGTGTCCCGTCCAGTTGGTAGGAACAGCCGACCACGCTCGATGCGATGTCGTCGAGCGCAGTCTCGAGCTGGGTCGGACTGTCCGCCTTGTAGTACCTGCGTTCCCCATGCGAGGTGCGCCACCGGCGATGGCGCACTCGTCCATCTGGTCTGGGTCGATGCTGCTGCCCGCGCCTCCGAAACCGACGACGAAGGTGGAGCCAGCGGCGTACATCTGCGCCAGGATCATCTCCGTTCCGGAATCGCCCCCGGCGCTGCTGCAGCTGGCTTGTTTACCGTCGGTGATCAGCAGAGCGAAGTTACTTCGAGTGATATGGCGAGCTGCGTCTGCTGGGACGTCCGCTCGATAGCCTTGTCGATGTTGGTTACGCACGGACCATCGGGATAGTTTACGTTGTTGGGTTTGGTCGCGTTCGATAGCGTTGCGCTACTCCGGCGTGGGTTCGTTACATCCAAACACGACGTCTACATCCATTACCGATCCCGACTTCAACTGCGTACAAGCGCCGCCGTAGAACGTTAGCTGTTTGGTCGATGGGTCGTACTGCCAGCCCTCGGCCAGCGCCGGATCGCGCGGCACGGACTGATTGTCGAAAAAGA
>JAUIKB010000051.1 GCA_030430975.1 Polyangia bacterium | reverse complement strand
TCAATGCGAACACCTTGATCGGGTTTTGGGGCGTTCCACCCACGTTTTGAAAGTGCTTACCGGTCGACTTAGATTGCGCAGGAACGAACAGGCTGTAGTCACCGTCGAACAACATGCGCGCCTCTTTTAGCGCACTCGTGTCACCCTCAGCGAGGATCAGTGCGACGCGACCGTCGACATCAATGGGCTCGGATGTCGTGTTGATGTAGTGCATCTCGATCGTGAGCATTTGCTCTGGCTCGAGAGTGTATGCCGTGCCTTTCGGCAGTCTAAACACCGTCTCTTTCTGTTGGGCGATCATCAGCCGACTCACGTCGGTTCCCTGCAGGTCGCCGCACTCCTCGGGAACGAGTTGCTCCGACCCGACGCTGGAACGATCGATGATCATGTGGTGGCTGCCGTTGCCGATGAAGCCACGCACTTCGGTGACCTTCACAGCCTCAGCGTTCGGGAGCCGTTTGCGGATGCAGACCGTGGCTTCTTCTCCCGGCTGGATCTGCGGCAGCTCGATCGATTCTGTGAGCATGCCGCCCGACGGCGTGCCGCCGGACCCCCCGGTCGAGGTACCACCTGCGCCGCCGCCCGCCGACCCGCCGCCGCCAGACGTCCCGCCCGATGCTCCCATGCCGGCACCGCCGGTGCCGGCGTTGTCCGGATCGTCCGACGCACCACAGCCGGTGACCGCGAGGGCCAGTCCAGGCAACGCCAACAGGGTGAGAACGGATTGGAGGCGGCAGACCGGGCGAAGCGTCGCAGACATGTCGGCATTATAGATCAAGCGCGCGCTCCGTCAGGCGTCGGCGGCGTGATAACTTGGCGGGATGTCGCAGACCCACTTTCGTACCTGCAATCTGTGTGAGGCCATGTGCGGCGTCAAAATGACCGTCGACAGCGGAAAGGTCACGCGAATCGAGGGCGACCGACACGATCCGTTTAGTCGCGGACACATCTGCCCAAAAGCGCCGGCTCTAGCGGACCTTCACGACGATCCCGACCGACTGCGCAAACCGCTGCGCAAGAGCGGCGACGGCTGGACCGAGGTCGAATGGGACGAGGCTCTGGATGAAGCCGCCCGGCGCTTGCTGGCCGTGCAGACGCAGCACGGACGCCATGCGGTAGGCGCGTACATCGGCAACCCAACCGTGCACAACTTGCCGGCGCTGGTCGCTGGGCCCGAACTGCTTCGGGGGTTGCGCACCAAGCACCGGTTCAGTGCTACCAGCGTCGATCAGCTGCCCCACATGGTCGTGGCTCACGCGATGTTCGGGCACCAGCTCTTCATGCCGGTGCCGGATATCGACCGCTGTGACTACATGGTGATGCTCGGCGCCAATCCGTTGGTGTCGAACGGCAGCATCATGACCGCACCGGACTTTCGAAAGCGGTTTCGCGCCATCACCGAGCGCGGCGAAACGGTCGTGATCGATCCGCGCCGCACCGAAACCGCTAAGGACGCCAGCCGACATCTGTTCATCCGACCGGGCACGGACGCGTACTTCTTGTTCGCCTTGGTCCGCGAAGTGCTGCACCAAGGAGCCGATCTGGGACGCCTCGAGAGCGTCATCGATGGCGCTGAGAAGCTTGGCCCGCTCGCCGAGCCATTCACCGCCGAGCGCGCCGAACGCGCGACCGGCATTGCCGCGTCCGAGGTGGAGGCGATCGCTGGCAAGCTGCTCCATCATAAGCGAGCCGTGATCTACGGACGAATGGGCGTCTGCACCCAGCGTTTTGGCGGCCTCAACGCTTGGCTGCTCGTCGTGATCAACGCGTTGACGCGACATCTCGACGAACCGGGTGGCGCGATGTTCGCTCGGCCAGCGATACCGGCGCTGGATCTGACCGGCCCCGGCCACTTCGGCCGCTGGCGCTCATCGGTGCGTGACCTTCCTGAGTTCGGCGGCGAGCTCCCCGTGAGCGCCTTGGCGGAGGAAATCGAAGCCGGCGCGATCCGCGCCATGGTGACCGTGTCCGGCAACCCGGTGCTGTCGACACCGAACGGTGCCGCTGTCGACAGGGCTCTGAGCAAGCTCGACTTCATGGTGAGCGTCGATCCGTACCTGAACGAGACGACGCGCAACGCCGATCTCATCCTACCGCCCTGCTCGCCGCTTGAGCGACCACATTACGACTTGGTATTTCACGCCCTCGCAATTCGCAACACCGCCAAGTACTCACCGCCGCTCTTCGAGACAGACGCACCACACGATGGCCAGATCCTCTCCGGTCTGCTGCGCCGCCTCTTGCAAGGCCGCCACGGGCGGCTCGATCCTCGCACCCTCAAAGCGCGCGCGATGGAGGCGATGCCCGTCGAACGGCTCGTGGATCTCGGGCTCAGGTTCGGCCCTTACGGCAAGGGCGCGCTCGGCGTGAAACCGGCCAAGCTCGGCAACAAGCAGCTGGGGCCCAAGGGGCCGCTCAGCCTGGATGTTCTCAAGGACCACCCGCACGGCGTCGACCTCGGACCGCTGCAGCCCGCGTTTCCGGATCACGCGCCCCGACCACGCATCGATCTCGCGCCGGTCGTATTCGTCCAGGATGTGGAGCGACTCGATCACGCCGATCGCGCCTCCGACAACGGCGCCACGTCCAACGGCCAGATGACGCTGATCGGCCGGCGCCAACTTCGCAACAACAACTCCTGGATGCACAACGCGCCGTCGCTCATGAGAGGTCGCGAGCGCTGCACGCTGCTGATGCACCCCGATGACGCCGAGCGCTTGGGCATCAAGAGCGGCGCCCAAGCTGAGGTGACGAGCCGGATCGGCAACGTCACCGCGCAGGTCGCCGTCAGCGATGAGATGATGCCCGGCGTAGTCAGTCTGCCTCACGGCTTCGGGCATCACCGCAAGGGGACGCGGCTCGGCGTTGCTGAAGCGAACTCCGGCGTCTCCGTCAACGACCTCACGGATCCGGCCGCGGTCGACGAGCTGACGGGCAACGCCGTGTTGAACGGCGTGCCGGTGGAGGTGGCGCCCGCTTAACGAACCCTAGCTTTCGGCGCCAAGCCGCCCGCGGGTGTAAGGCGCGCGCTGGTGGCGCGTTCCACGGTCATGAATCGCTTCGTACTCGCATCATTCGCCGCAACCCTGCTCGCCGCCTGCGGGGGCGGACAGCCCGGCCCCGTGAATCCTCAGACCGCCGCATCGTGCGCCGCTGAGGGCGACAACGGGTCGCGAGCCGGCTACCACGCGGCCGCGGATTCAACCTGGGTGCCCGACTGCGAGTTGCCGCTCGGCCGCGAGTACTGGCGCGTGTTCAAGACGTCGGAATCAAGCGCCTACGTGATGCCGCGCCCGGACGGTGCGGCCGAGCTCGCGGCGCTGTGCGAGGCCGACGACGCCGCCCTTCGGGAAGCACTCGACCGCGCGACGCTGTGCGCCGCCAATCCTGACATCGCGAGCGTAAACACCATGAAACCCGCCGACGCCATCCGAGTCGCACGCGCGCTCCATTCCAAGCTGCGCTTCCGGGCGGAGGGGGGCTCGGTCGTGCCGTTCGCGGTCCCGACCGATGTCGCCGACGCTTGCGCAATGGGCGCGCCCAAAGTGCTCAACGCAGCATGCGAGCGCGCGAAAAACCCCGGCGCCAACGAAATGGCGTTCGCCTACACCAAAGCCGAAGCCGAAGCTCTCGCGCCGCTGCTCAACCGCCTCTATGGCATCCAGTAGTGGCGCTGCCACTCGATCACGGAAGACCCGGCGGCGCTGAAGACGTTGCTCGAATCTAGCGGCGCGTGAGCTGCGGGTGCGCGACACACCAATCCACGACAGCCTCGTTCACGTTGTAGTGCGGTGAACCATCACCGCTGACGTCTGGACTACGACTCCCGAGGCGGCGTAGATCGGCGCCGATTTGTTTCTGGCGGTTGGGATCGAACGTGTCGTCGCCGAGCAGCGTTGTGTTGATGAAGTCGACCATGCGGCGGTGACGGTCGCCCCAGTTAATGTTGCCGTTGCGATACGCCTCATCGCACAGATTGCCGATGCAACGGATCAGCTCGCCCTGCACCGTACCGGCCTCGTGTGACGGCGGCACCAGTTCGTCCCAGAGCGCCGCGTGCAGCTTTTTCCAGCTGTAGTCACCGGTCGCATCCGCGAGCACCTGGGACTGCGCGGGGTCCTGCCACTCGACCTTCGGCTGCGGGCTGCCGCCTGCGGTCTTCAGCAACTCGAGTATCGGACCCCACACTTCGCTACCGGGACCGCTGGCCTGCTCTTCGACCGTTTCGAAGACGCTCGTGCCATGGCGGTTGCGACGATGCGGGTCGGCACCGAGCTTCAGCATGGTCTCGATGCGGCCCAGGTGATTGGGCGCCTTTTGGCTAATGGCTGCCCATAGCGGCTGATTGCCGTGCTCGTCGACCTGTCCGCAGTCGGCGCCCGCCGCCAGCAACAGCGCCACGATGCCGTGCTGCTGATTGCCCAGGGCGTAGTGTAGCGCCGTACCGGTACCAGGATTGATGTTTGGATCCGCACCGCGCTGCAGGAGCAGCTCGACGACCGCCGTGCGCCCGTGCGCCGCGGCGACCATCATCGGCGTGGTGCCACGCTCGATGACGTTGGGGTCACCGCCACCATCGATGTACGCCGCGACTGCCTCCACGTCGTTCCCTTGCGCCGCGTGCCCCACGCCGTGATCCGGCAGCGGCGCAGCGCCGCCGTCTAGCAGCGCTTGGCGCACCTCTAGGAAGCGAAGTTCAGTCGCTCTACGAAGCGGCGCCTGGTTGCGGCCGTGTTGAGTTGGAGCGCCGAGTTCGATCAATCGTTTGACCATCTGGGGATGGTTGTTCTCCACCGCCTCGAGCAGCGGAAAGTTGTCATACGCGGGGGGCTCCGCCGCCGATGCCCCGGCGGTCACCAGCTGCTCGAGCGCATCGACACTGCCGCCGCGCGCCGCGAAGAACACGCTACCGCAACCGTGCTTCGTTCGCGCCGCCGGATCGGCGCCCGCATCGAGCAACAGGTCCACGATTCGCGAGTTCCCGCCTTCGAGCGCAGCGTGCAGCGGCGTCATGCCGATGTCAAAGAAGCGCAAACTCTTGCGGACCTTGGTCGGTGCGTTGACGTCGAGCTTGTGCTCCAGCAACCGCTCTACCACCTGGGCGTGTCCGCCCAGCGCAGCCAGATGCAGCGGCGTCGCGCCGCAACCGTCCTTAGCGCTCGCCCGCGCTTTGGCCGACAGCAGCAACTCCACAGCCTCGATGTCGCCGATCGACGCGGCCAGGTGCAACGGCTGGCTGCCCTTGTCGAACGCCCGACCCGGTCCGATCGCTGGGTGCGGGTCCGGCAGGTAAAACGTCGCCGACGCCGGTCGATGCACGCGAGTGTCGCGGCCTTCGATCGACGCGACCATCGCGGTGGTCTTCACGTTCGTCTTGGCTTTGGCGGCGAGCAGTTCGCGCAGCGCCGCGACGTCACCACGCAACACCGCCAGATGAATCGGACCCAGGCCCGCAGCGTCGTCCGCCATGTGCCCGCTATATCACGGGCGGTGACCCCTAACTGGCAGAGCGTTCGAGTTCCGCTGAGCGCAGACGCGGTCCGTCGCCAAACCACACGCGGTTGCGCTTGGGATCGACCTCCATCCCACTGCAGCCAACGCCGTCTGGGAGCTCGGCACGGAACTGTTCTGCACCGGACTCGGGATCGACACGGCGAATCTCCGTCGGCTGATCGCCGTCGTATGCGGCCGCGTGCCACAGCTGCCCGTCGGTCCACGATACGCCGGTGACAAACCGGTCGGTCTCGATCACTTTGACTACGGCTCCTGTCTTGGCATCGACCTTTAGAATCCGCTTGTCCTTCCAGCCGCCAAGCCAGAGGAACCCGTCGGCGTACGCCATGCCTGAGATATTGGTCCCACCCTCCGGGGCATCGATGGTGTGGAGGACCTTGCCGGTGCCAGCGTGCACCTGTCGGATCTTGTCGCCGCCCACCTGCCACAGGTGCTGACCGTCGAAAGCCGTACCGGCGTCAGCGGGGACTTCAAACTCCTTGCGCCGCTCGCCGGTTTCGACGTCCACCCCGATCAGACGGCCGTCGCTTGAAAACCACGTGAGCTGGCCATCGCAGGTGACACCATGCACCTGATCGATGCCGTCGAACCCGAAGTCCGCGTCTAGTTTCGTCTCGGGTCGTTTTGTCATGGCTGTTCGCATCTTCTCATCTCCTGGTCCTGCGATCGACGTCGCGTTGTGAGAACAGGAGTACGGCGCGTCGGCTTTCTTCGGAAGTTACAAGTCTGTCGCGATAGGTTCAGCACCGACCGGCGACGTCCGACTTGCCGCCCTGCGCCGCCACCACCACAACCTCTAGGATGCCTACGACGCGCCAACCGTCGGACCCACCGCGACGATTCGTCGAATTGCCGACCGGACCAGTCGCCTACACCGATGAAGGCGCCGGCCCCGGGATCTTGCTAGCGCACGGTCTGCCGGGAAGCGTTCGCGACTTTCGCTGGCTAGCGCCCGAGCTGTCGCGATTCGCTCGAGTCATCCGAATCGATCTACCGGGCTTCGGCGAATCGCCGTTGACGACGCAACCCGATCTGTCACCGCTCGCGCGCGCCGGCGTGATCACTCAGTGCGCGCGGGCCTTGGATCTGCACCGACCGTTGCTGGTGGGACACTCGATGGGCGGCATCCTGGCGGTGGCAGCCGCTACGCTCGACGCCGATGCGTTCGCCGGCGTTGCGCTGCTGTCGACGCCCGGACTGCGCCCACACCAGATGCTGCGACGCGTGCCGTTTCGGTTGCTCAGCCGGCTCACCGCGTCTTCTACTCGCGAAGCGATCCTGCGCCCCATCGTTCGGCGCTTCTTCGCACTCGGTGGGTTTCGTGGCTACGCCGATGCCGAACTGACCAGGACATTTCATTGTCTCGCGCAATTGTCGATGCCGCAACACACAGCGCGCGTCCTAAGCCTCGCGGTCCCCACGATGGTCGTCTACTGCGAGGACGATCCGATCATCGATGCCGTCATCGCGCGCGATCTAGCGGACGCTTGTCCGACCGGTCCGCGACTCCGATTCGAGCGTGGGGGGCACAATCCACAGAAGACTCACGCGGCGGAGATCTCGAGCGCAGTGGAGCGTTGGTTGCCTACGTTGGTAGCAAATCGCCGAGCCTGATATCCTGATAAGTAGAGGGACCATGCGAGTTTGGTTGGAACAAAGCGCCGGCGATGGCATCTGGACGATTCGACACGATGATGTGCGGCTCGCCGACAGCACTGCGATCGACGAGTGGCGAACGCTTCTACTGGACGAGCTGCAGAGTAAAGTCGGATCGCAGCGGGTTCCGCTCCTGATCGATTTGAGCGGCTTCTCGCTCGACCCGGCGCTCGCCCCCGCATACGGACCCGTGGCAAAGAAGGTCGTGTCGGAATACGCGACCGTCGCCGTCCGCTACGGTCCCGAGGGTACGCTGACTTCGGCTAGCCTCCGCACCGCCGCGATCAAGCAGGGCTTCGCTTCCAACATCTGCGACTCTCGTGAAACAGCCGTCGAGCTACTCGGCCGCCTTCAAAACAGCCCGCCGCTAAGTTCGCCGAACCGGTAGCAGCAGTGCGAGCGCGGCATCGCACGCGCCGTTGATCGCAGCCGGCTAGTCGGGGCAGCCGTCGAGATCGCGGTCGCCGTCTATGTCTTCCGCGACGGTTGGGCATTGGTCACTCACGTCGAGCACACCGTCAGCGTCATTGTCCGGTTCGGGACACCCGTCGAAATCTTCGAAGCCGTACCTGTCCTCCGGTTCGTCGGGACACTTGTCGGTCGCGTCCGGAACTCCGTCCTGATCGCGATCGTCGGTGGCCGGCTCGGGACACCCCTCCGCGTCCGGACACTTGTCGGTCGCGCCAGGGTATCCGTAATGGTCGCGATCGGGCTCGTCAGTTGCAATGGCTGGGCCTGGAGATGGCACGGGCTCAGGCGACGCCGCACTGCCCGGTTCGGGTTCGCCCGGCACGTCGATCGGCGCTTGCGACTCCCGGGCCGCCGGTCCACAGGCTGCGACCGAAAAGAGAGTGAAGCACACGATCGCAAGGCGCGATGTAACGATCATGCTCATGCAACGGAACTATCACACGCTGGCTTACGCCGCTGCGTCCGATTAGGCGCGAGAAGCCGGGAGCAGCAGCCCGAGCGTGAGCATCTGACCCGCCAGCGCACCGGAGCGCAGCGGCATCGAATAGCGCCGCCTGCGCGCCTTACCGAACGGCTCAACGGACCCGGCGTCGACTAGCTCGGTAAGCTGACGCTGCACGGTGCGCTGACTACAATCCAACGCGTGGCTCAGCGCTTTAGCTGACCACAGCTCGCCGTCTGAAAGCAAAGCGAGCAGCGGCGCGTATTTGGCTGCGGCGATCGACTCCACCGTCACCACGTTGGACGCAGCCCGAGAACTCAGGCGCCACTCGCCACTGCCCGTCGCCGATATGTCGCATAGCTCGGCAAGTTGCTGGCGCAGCCGCGACAACTCGACGCGCAAACGCTCTCGCAACGATTCGTTGGCGCGCTTTGCACCGAACACCTGGGACAGCAGCGTGGCAGCATCGACCGGTTCCGGAGCGCTTTTCCCCAAGACAAACACCAAATCAAACAGCACCGGTCGTCGACTCAGGTCGACGCTTACGTCGGCCAGGTGAACCTGTCGACGAATGCCATCGATGATCACGGCGTCGGACGTCGCGAACCGCTCGGCGAGTTCCAAAGCGGACAGCTCCTCGGCGATGCCGCGGCAACCTATGCGAGCCAGCGGTACGGCCAGCGCGTCGAGCCCGGCCTGGGCTTCGCGCATCATCGGCCGATGACCCGAAGCGACCGCCAGCGCGCTCGCACGCTCGTACTCGACGCGCGCGCGGCGTGGGTCGAAACACCTCGTGAACAGCTCGGCGGTGGCCAGGTGCCACGCCGTTCGGACCAGGTCCGTCGCGCCGTCGACGTCTCCGGCTGCGCCCGCCAGCGCGCGCCGCGCCTCATCCAGTCCACCGGTGAGTGCGCACAGCCGCGCCTGGATCAGTCGAACCCAAACAGCGTTTGAGCGATCGCCCAATCGGCTCAGGACGGTCGATGCCTCTTCGAGAGCCGTTGCGGCACGGATCACGTCGCGCTCAGCCACGCTGATTTCGGCAAGCGCCGCCACGGCGCGTGCCCGCGACAACGGCGCGCCGCCAGGATCAAACCCTTCGATGGCTTTGGTTAGTAGCTGCCGCGCGGAGTCATACTCGTGCATTTGCGCCATCGCCATGCCACGCAGCGCAAGCGCGATCGGCTCGTGGCGGTGACCGATGAGCTGCAGCACCGCGAGCGGATCGGCGCGTGACAAAGCGTCCGCTGCAGATTGCACCGTGGGATCCAGCACGGCGCCAGCTTAACTCACGGCTCTTGGGTTAGCTCACCCCAGCTGATCGACTGCTCGGCCTGAGCGCAGGCCGCCGGACATGAGTCGCCATCCGGCTTGACGGTGCGGTATTCCAATGTCGTTTCGAAAGGCTCGTAGTCGCCGCCAGCGTCGCTCAGCTGCAGCCTCACGCTGGTTGGCTTGGTGTACGCAACGACCTTCAGCCGGTGGCCGGTCTGACTCACCGAGCCGCCACAGTCGACGTCCACACCGACAGCCGTCGGCTTGGCGTCACAATCGGCATCGGTCTCAAGAATCGGCAGGATGACCACGCTGAACGATCCGACGTCGCAATCCAGCAACCAAGGTCGGCTCCACTGCACATCGGCAGAAGCCAGCAGGCACCGAGTCGGGTCTGCACCGTCAGCCGTGATCTCGAATTGGTAGTCGGCGCCCGAGGCCTCCGGCAGACGTACCGAAAACTCCGCCTGATCTGCGCACTGCGTCGGCTGCTCTGGGCACGTTGGCACGAGGCACGCCTGGGTCGTTAGCCCGAGAGCGACCATCGGTAGTAAACGGCGCAACACTGCTGACTAGTACGGGATTTCGAGCCGTTTCTTCCTCGTCGCGGTCACCGCGGTGCGCGCTACTCCGCTGCAGCTTGTCGGCCCAACGGGCCGGGTCCATCGGCGTGTCATCGCGCTTTTCGAGAGCCCAGATCCCGACACGGACGGGGGCATGCTGCGATCGCTGCTGGCGCGCCGCATCGCAGAGGCACACGTGGCGCGTCGGCGAATGTACGCTGAGTGGGCGGGTCATCCGCCAAAGACCGCTCGCTGCATCGCTTCGCGCGGCCATGCGTCGAGCCCGAGCCGAAGTTCGGCTCGCCGGATCTCAGCCAGCCAAGCCGGCAGCGAGTCATCGCGGAGCGATTCGAACCCGTGTCGTCGATAGTACGGCGCGTTCCATGGCACGTTCGAAAACGTCGTCAGAGTGACGTACCCGAGCCCACGCTCAGCAGCCTGCTTCGAAATGTGCTCAAGCAGGCATCCACCGTGACCGCGTCGCATGTGGTCGGGATGCACATCCAGCTCACGCAGGTGGATAGCATCGGGCCGTAGCCAGCACATCGCGAATCCGATCGGCGTTTCACGCTCGTCAGCGATAACCCAAAGCAAGCCATCGGCGATCGCCCGCTCGACCATCTGCCGCGGCATGCCCGGCAAGTCGGCGGGCAGCCCGACCGATGCGTAAAGCCGACCCGCTTCGTCTTCAATCTGCATCAGCCGCTCGGTTTCGGAAGGTACCGCCAGACGAATCACTCGCGAATCAAAGCACATTGCCCAGTGCAATCGAAGCTGCGATAACGCAGCCGATGCAGAAGCGTGCGCTGGTTCAGGGCATGTTCGGCGGAACGGTCGAACAAGTCGGCGAGCGCGCCCTTCACGCGAGCTACCCGCACCGCTTCATCACGGCGCTGCTGATGTTCCCAGTCGTGTTGTTCTCGATTGGCGCGGTGCTGATGGTGGTGGGTGCGTTGCTCGACGGCCTGTGGGGCATGCTGCTGCCGGCGTCGATGGGCCTGGTGTTCTCGGGGGTGCTGTTCGCGATCGCGCGCCACCGCTCGCGCACGATGGGCGATTTCGCGCTCGACGTGAACGGCGACCGCTTCGAACGACTAAGCGGCGATCGAGTGCTCGATACCTGGACGATGTCCAACATCGTCGAGGTCCGCCGACGCTGGGACTTCTTTCATCGAGGGTTCGAGCGTGCTTACTGGCTAACGGTGCGCGTGGATGACGGTCGTGTTCTGCGCCTCGGCAAAGGATCGGCCGAGGAGCTAAGCGTGACACTGCAGCTACTGGCCAGCTGGGGTCTGCCGGTGAAGCACGACTAGCAGCTTGCGTTCGTCGGCATGCGGCGCCAGAAACTGAGCGTGCGGTTCGTCAAGGAGAGCGACTTCGACGCCAGTGCGGCCGAGGTGTTCGCATTCCACGAGGCGCCCGACGCGTTCGAGCGTCTGCAGCCACCCTGGCAAACGTCGAAGATCGTCCAGCCGCCAACGTCCCTCGAGGTCGGCACCCGAGTGATCGTCAAGGTGAAGGTCGGACCCATCTGGCAGACGATCGTCGCGGAGCACGTCGTGTACGAACCCGGAAGAATGTTCGCGGACAAGATGGTGCGCGGACCGTTCCGCGAGTGGCTGCATCGTCACATCGTGACCCCCATCGGCGACAACCGGTGCAGGCTGACGGACGACATCGAATACGAGCTGCCGCTCGGCCCGCTGGGTCGCGTCTTTGGCGGACCGTTCGTCCGCCACACGCTGCGGAAATTGTTCGACTATCGCCACGGCGTCACGCGTGAGGCCTGCGAGCGCTAGACTGCCCGTCGTGAAGCACCTTCTCGTCGCCATCGACCTACCCTCCCCAGAGAACCTCGACGCGGGGCTCGAACCGATCACCGGACGCGTGCTCGACGCGGCTCGCCAGCTTGCCATCGTGCTCGAAGCGAAGGTCACGCTTCTGCACGTAGCCGATCCCGACCCGGAGTTCGTCGGATACGACGCTGGGCCACAGACAGTCCGCGATCACGTCGCCAAAGAACTCCGCCAGGAGCACGTCATGACGCAGGAGCTGGCGGGCGCGCTGAAGGTCGCCGGCGTCGAAGCCATGCCACTCACCGTACAGGGCGTGGCGGCAGATACCGTTCTGGATCACGCGAAGCGGCTGGGTGTCGATCTGATCATCGTGGGCACTCACGGCCGCCAGGGTCTGGCCCGGCTGTTCGTCGGCAGCGTCGCTCAGGAAGTCGTCAAGCGCGCGCGTGTGCCGGTCGTCGTGGTGCCGATGGCGCATGACGACGCTTCCGAGTGACCGGACTGCGTTCATTCCTTTTCCACACCGCTCGATTCACAATCGTCTCCGCCGGCAGCGACCGATAGCTGCGCGGCGGTCGATCGATAGCTCTCCTCCGCTTCCGTCATGGCATCGCGAGCTTTGGTGCAGCGCTGATGTATGGACGTTCGAGCGCGAACAGCAGGCCGTTCACTTGGCGACGCCATTCCGCCGGGGCTCGGTCAGCCTCGACAATGCAAAGCAGCGTGAGGATGCGGGCACGAACGGATGGAACGAAGAGGCTCAATAGCTCGGCCAAGTCTTTGGGGTTGCGGCGGAGCCTGGGTTCATCGAGAAGCATCCGAACCATCCGCCACGTCGCAGGAGTCTCGCGCAGCTCGAACACCTTCCGATAGCGATTGACGTCGACGCCTTCTCGGCTGGCCAGCGCGACGACGAACCACACGGTCAAGATGCTAAGTTCAGCCGGCTCGCGCGCGAGAGCCGCGTCAATCGCCGCGCGCGGCGCACCATCAGAAGCTGCTACGTGAAGCAGCAGCGCTCGGTGGTCCTCCGTATCGTCTTGGTTCGCCACGGTTAGCGCCG
>JAUIKB010001079.1 GCA_030430975.1 Polyangia bacterium | reverse complement strand
TGGAACAAGCAGCTGGCGACGTCGTCCGGTCGAATCGGGCGGCCCGCCGCGCGAAGTGCGTCGAGATCGGGGTCGTGGATGACCCGGACGATCAGGAGGCCCTTGCTGTCCTGGCCGAACTGCATGCCCGTGACGACGCCGCCCGGGGTGCGCGGGATAGCAGAGCCATTTCGCCGAACAGCGCGCCGCGCCCGAGTCGCGCTAGGCGTATCGGTTCTTCCGCATCGGTCGCGCGCTGAACTTCGAGCTCGCCCCGCGCCAGAACGTAAGCGTCGTCCCCCATCGCACCCTGCTCGATCAGTTCGACACCCAAGTCGACGTCCATCGATCGGAAGAGCTCAATGAACGCGCGCAGCGATTTCTTGCCGAGCGACGAAAAGAGAACCTGCTGTTTCACCTGAGCCGGCTGGTCGATATCGCGCTGCAGCTGCTCGGCTGCGTCACCGAGGATACTCTCGACTTCGTCGAGCAATCCCTCACCTTCGTACGCGTCGGCGAGCGGTTGGGTCGCACGTTCCGCGTCGAGCTGCGGGGGTGCGCCGCCTTTCTCTAGCAGTCGGTCCGACTCGACTTCGAACGCGTCGGCGATCGCGTCGAGCATCGGCCCCACGTCCTCTATCGCGCCGAGTCGCCGGAGCTCACTCGAGGCCGCGACGGCGATCGGCAGGTCGCCCGATTCGATGGCTCGCCCTACCGCGGTCTTGAGACCGTCCAGGCCAGCCTCCTCTCGACCCATCTCGTGCACGAGGCGCGCCGTGACCAGGAGCGCGACGGGGCCAGTGCGATCGCACTTTACCTCGGCTGCGGCCCAACGGAGCGCTTTGGCGTGCTCGCCGCTAGCGCTGAACGCTAGCGCTCGGTCGATCGCGTTCTGGGTCGGTGCGGCGGCCGTTGACGGTGGACCTGGCATGGAACGCGAGCGTACAGCGGTCCGCGCCAACCCGCTACATCCGCTGCACGAGAGCGCTAATCTTCGCCGTCGACAGGTCGAGCAGCGTCTTCGCGACCGCCGTCGCGCGACAACGCCGCGGTCATCGCGTCCGCCGTCGCCTGAACGACGGGCACTACACCGGGATAATCCATCCTTGTCGGACCGATCACGCCGACCACCCCGGTGGGGCGATCCGCCTCGCCGTAACGAGCCGCCACGACGCTCACCGCGCCGAGGTTGCTCACATCATCGCCCAGAAACACCTGGACGCGTTCGCTCGAGACCACTTGATCGAGCAGGTGCATCAGCCGCTCGCTCTGTTCCAACGTGGTCATCAGCTCGCGCATTCGTTCGGCACTGGCAAAGTCGGGGTTGTTGAGCAACTTGGCGTGACCTGCGATCACTACTTCCCGCGTAGATCCGGCCATCGCGGCATCCAGAAGCGACTCGCCGAACCGGCGCAGCTCGGCTAGCTCATCGCGACGCTGTTCTACCTCCCGCGAGAACAGGTCGCGTACAGCTCCCAACGTTCGGCCCTCCACCGCGTCGGCCAACATGTTGTGCAGCGTTTCCAACTCGCCTGCCGACAGCTGTCGTTCGGCTGGAATGAAGCGGTTTTCCACAGTACCGTCGGAGAAAACGAGAACCGACAACAGTTCGTCGGGCCGGGTCTGAATGAACTGGATCTTGAGCAGGGTCCTATGCTCGATCCGGGACCGAATCAGTAATGACGCGGAACCGGTGAGTTCCGAAAGTAGGCGGCTAGTCTCGGAATACAGTTCGGATCCCGCGCGGTGCGCGCCGAATAGTTGCTCGATTCGCGCGCTTTCGTCGCTGGTCAGCTGTCGCACTTGCATCAGAGCATCGATGAACAGACGAAAGGCCGCTTCGGTGGGAGTACGGCCAGCTGACGGGTGCGGTTGGGTTAGGTACTCCGCGTCCTCCAAGTCGGACAACACGTTGCGGATCGTGGCCGGCGACAGGTCAAAGCCGTACTTTTTGGCTAGGGTTCGGCTGCCGACGGGTTCGCCGGTTTCGATAAACTCGCGGACAACGGCGTAGAGTACAGAACGGGCGCGCTGGTTCACGTGGCTACTGTAGCAGCGCAGCCACGAGACCGAACATACGGTCAGTGTCAAGATGCAGGCGTTTCGGGCGAATTCCTTGACACCGGGCGACGCCCAGCCGGTATGATTCCGCTCCGATCTGCTGGAGATTTCTGGAGATCGAACACCCGGAGGAATGTGTGACAACCACGCTGCTCGCCGTCGACGACAGCAAGACCATGCGCAAAGTGCTTGAGATCACTTTCGCGGGCGAAGCTGAATACCAGACATCCGTCGCGGCCAACGCGCAAGAGGCGCTCGGTAAGCTTCAATCGGACTCACCCTCGGTTGTACTCATCGACGCCGCGCTATCGGGTACTAACGGGTACGAC
>JAUIKB010001078.1 GCA_030430975.1 Polyangia bacterium | reverse complement strand
GCTTCACGCTGGAGGTATGCCGCGAATCGGCGCCACCCGGTAAGACAGAGATGCGGTCCGAACTCGATAGCGGCCAAGCCAGCAAATCCCCCACGTGAGCGCTGCGCAATCCCCGACGATGGCAAGCAATCGGTTTATCGCCCAGGGCATCCAGGCGGATTGTACCATAAGGCATGCACCGCGCTCTGTTCGCCTCCGCCATCACCTTGATCTGCGGCGCAGCTGCGTGCTCTGACGAGTCCACCGACGGGGCAAGTGGGGCGGCGGGCTCCGCGGGCGCGTCCGGCAGCGGAGCATCGGGAGGGAGCGCCGGGTCGACGGACGGCGGCGGGTCGAGCGCTGGCGGAAATGGCGCGGCCGCTGGTAGCGGCGCGGGTGGTGCCGGAGCGACCGCTGGCTCGGGCGGAAGCGGTGGCAGCGACCTCGGTCCGATTCCGTATACGTGCGCGAACATGCCGCCGACTCGGGCGATCGGCAACTGGGACGTGGTTCCCCATCAACGGCTCGACGGGCCGTTCGAAGTCGGCGTCGTCGCGTTTCACGAGGAAGGCGTCGACGTCGTCTTCAAGCTCAACGGTAACGAACTCGCACGAGTCGAGTACCCGACTCTCAATCCGCGCACCGGCGTGTGGGAGTACTGGTTCACGTTCGATCCCGCGCTCGTCTCGGACGGACCGTTTGAACTCGACGCGACGTTGGTGCCGGACTGCCCAGGGCATCTGCCGCGCGACTTAGCCCCGAAGCCGTTAGTCTCCAACGGCAGCGCCACGCTGGGCAACCCAGCCGTGATGCACGTGGACTGCAACACCGGCTCTGCAGGCGGTGACGGGTCGGTCGGCTCACCATACGCGACGATCGAACAAGGGCTGCACGCGGCCGGCGATGGCGGGACGGTCGTGCTTGAGGCAGGCACTTGCTACACCCTCACCGGCGACTTGACCGGTCGCAGCCCCGTGACTTGGACGACCGTTCGCGCTGCGGACGGACTCATGGCCACCGATGTCGTGGTCACGACGAGCAGCGACACGGTCGACAATCGCTTTGGCGAAGATCTCGTCAAGTGGACGAACGTGTCACTCGTCGAAGACGACCCGGAGGGATACAGCACCTTCTTTTACTTGGAGTCGAACCATCGCGTCTGGTTCGACGGCGCAGACCTGAGCGACAAGCGTGGCCAGTGGTCGGGCGGTAACTTGCTCGGCGGTAACAAGCCTTACAGCGCCTACTACACCGACTGCGTCATTCACGACGTCCAGAACGCGGGATTCGGCTTCGGACGCGGCAATACGCTGCGCGACATCGGCTCAGATGTGTTCCGCGCCTCGAGCGGACTAACCGCTATCAACACGACCATCATCGGCATCGATCGCGGCACGACCAGCGCTCACCCCGACTTTTTCCAACTCTATAGTCCAGGCGGTTCGGTAGAAAACCTGGTCTTCTACAACACCGAAGTGCTGAACATGGGCGCTCAGGGCATCTTCGGCGGCACAGGGTCGCTCAAAGACGCTGCGTTCGTGAACCTGGTGATGGAAAAAGACCCGCCTGACTCTGCTCTTATCTCACAGGTGTCGAACGCTTGGGACCACGTGCTGCTGTGGCACGTCACCACGGTGGATAGCGGCTGTTTGATTCGCGGTGAAACCGACGGACTGACGAACTTCATCGTTCAGAACAACGTGATGGCGGGACTCAATCACGAAGACGACTCGCCCCTGCCCGGCTGGACGATCCGTCACAACCATTTCAATCGGCTAGCCCACAACCAGAGCGCGGCGCTCGGCGCACCCGCGACGGTGGGCGACCCGATGTTCACGGATCCGGCAATGGACGACTATGGCCTGTCGCCCGCATCGCCGGGCCACGCTGCCGGCATCCCGATACCCGGCGTGCCCACCGATGTGAACGGGCGGGCCTACGATCGCACCGCGCCGAACCTTGGCGCCTACGCGGCGCAGTAGCGGGTGCGGACCCTAGAGTATTGGATACCGCAGCGACACCTGGCAAGCTGACTCCGTGCGTGCTCCCGCCCTTGTCCTCGCCGCGACGTGGCTCACCATCATAGCTTGCTCTGCGTTCGACGACGCCGACGACCCGCCGGGAACTACCGCCGGGGGCTTCGGCGGAACAGCGGGGTCTGGTGGCTCTGCTAGTGCCGCTGGCAGCTCGTCCGCGGGAGGCACCAACCTCGGCGGGTCGGCAGGCGGCGGCTCCGCGGGCAGCGGCGGGACCGTCGGTGGGTCAGCTGGCAGCGGCGGATCGGCAGACAGTGGCGGGCAAGGTGGGTTGGCTGGCAGCGGCGGATCGGCGGGCGCCGGCGCCGCCGGGGCTGGCGGAAGTGGCGGAAGTGGCGGAAGTGGCGGCTCCGCTCCAGT
>JAUIKB010001077.1 GCA_030430975.1 Polyangia bacterium | reverse complement strand
AAAAAGGAGTACGACGCCGAGGCCAAGGCGACGATCGCGCGGCTTCAGAAGCTCATCGACTCCGGTAAGAAGCTGAGCGGCGACGATGGCCGCCGCTGGAAGAACTACAAGCGTGGGCGCCACCCCGAATACGGCGTGACCCGCCGGCGAGGTTCTCAGAACTATCAGCTCCGCGACGTCCCTTGGATTCAGTACTTCGCCGCGGGATACGCTCTGCACGGGGCCTATTGGCACGACGTGTTTGGCATTCCCAGAAGCCACGGCTGCATCAATCTCGCGCCGATAGATGCACGGATCGTGTTCATGTGGACGGACCCGCCGCTGCCCGAGAACTGGCACGGGATCAACGTGGGGTCCGACATGGGCCGCGGCACCACGGTCGTCGTGCACGAATAGCCATCGAGCGGGTCGCGCGCCGCACGGGGCTTGCGAACATCGGAGCCTTCGCAAACCGGTGGCCGGACGCGAACACCGCAGCGAGCCGCCGCGGCGAAGCCGCGACAGGGTGAGCCCTACAGCGGCAGCCGGGACGTGGCCGCAGCGCACGGCCGCCGAAGACTAATCGCCGGGTAGCGGGCTGATCGCGAAGGCGGTGTTGATCAGACCGACGTGCGAATAGGTCTGCGGAAAATTGCCCCACTGCTCGCCGGTCTTGGGGTCGATGTCTTCGCTGAACAACCCGACATGATTGGCGCGACCCACTAAGCTATCGCACAGCGCTCGGGCTTCGTCTTGCTTGCCAAGTCGCGCGAGCGCTTCGGCATACCAAAACGCGCACACGGTAAAGGTGTTGAGTGTCTCGCCTATGCCATCGTGGTGCACGTAGCGGTGGAGCAGATCATCGGTCGCGGCCAGCCGCTCGGCGAGATTGCGCACGTGGCGCTCCGCGCGAGGATCTTCGGGCGACAGATATCCGAGGTTCACGAGCATCATCAGGGAGGCGTCTGCGTTGTTCTTCTGAACCGCATCGGCGTAATAGCCGAGATCAGGCCGGTAACAACGCTGTTCGATGACGTTGCGCGCCCGGCTCGCAAGGCCGCGCGCTCGCGACTCGAGTTCCAAGTCGCTCACAGCGTGACCGATGCGCTCGGCCAGCGTTGCGCCGACCCAGTGCATCAAGAGCGAGAACGTGTGAACTTGGGGTTCGTCGCGGATTTCCCATAGCCCGGCGTCGGGCACTTCGAGCGTGTCGCCGATGCGCGTGAGCAGACCGCGAACCAGTTCGATGGAGTTGTCGCTGCGCTGGTCGGCGAAGCGGAGATCCAGAAACAGCGGCGCCACGGCCGCCACCATCTCGCCATAGACGTCGTTTTGAATCTGCTTGTACGCGGCGTTGCCGATGCGGACCGGGCGATTGTTTCGGTACCCAGCTAGATGATCGAGGGTGGTTTCAGTTAGTTCGCTTTCGCCGCTGATACCGAACACCGGCTGCAGTTTGCCGCCGGCGCCTGCGGCCACATTGCCTAAGAACGCGACGAACGCCTCCATCTCCTCGAACAGGTTAAGCCGGCGCATCGCCTTCAGAGTGAAGTACGAGTCGCGCAGCCAGCAGAAGCGGTAGTCCCAGTTGCGCCCTGACCCATCGTGCTCAGGCAGGCTCGTGGTCGTCGCCGCCGTGATGGCGCCGGTGTCTTCGTATTGGTGGAGCTTCAGCGCGAGCGACGAACGGATGACCTCTTTTTGAAAGATTCCCGGCAGCGAGTTGTGCTTGACCCAACGCTCCCAGTACTTGCGTGTCCGCGCTAGAAAACTCTCGGCGGTTTCTTCCAGTGCGGCCTCCAGCGGAGCGCCCCAAGTGACGACGACGTAGGCGTCCTTCTCCAGGAGAAACGGGCGCCCCTCCTTGACGTAGGTCAACGGCACGTTGGTGGTCAGGCGCAGTGGACCACCTGGCGCGGACCATTGGATGTGGTTGCTAGCCGTGTAGCTGTCTAACTGCGATTTGCCGTAGTCGTACACAGGTCGGCACGTGACGTTCACGCGCGGCTGTCCCGAGATGCGGCGCAGCCGCCGCACCAACATCGTCGGTTTGTAGTAGCGCTCGAACTGGCGAAAGCGCGGCGCAAAGTCGATCAGTTCGAAGCAACCATCCGCCGCACGGAACTGCGTTCGCAGGATATTGGTGTTCGGAAGGTACTCTTGTTCAGACGCGAATTCTGCAGACGCCGGACGGGCGCTGAGCTCGCCGCCGTGCTGGTCGTCCAGCAACTTGCCGAACACGAAGCTTGAGTCGAAGCGCGGCCAACACAGCCATTGGACGCTCCCTTGTGAATCGATGAGCGCTTGATAGGCGCAGTTTCCGATGAGGGCGAGGTCCAAAGTAGGTTGACTCCGTGACGTTGGAATTGAGCTGCCCGTTATGACATAAACGGCCGGCA
>JAUIKB010000050.1 GCA_030430975.1 Polyangia bacterium | reverse complement strand
CCGCCGGGAATGGGCAGGCGCAACTCCCTCTTGAGGGCGAAGGTGCTCTGGAAGGCGCGCTTGGAGGTGGCCGAGTTGGAGAAAAACGGGTCGCTCGCGGTGACCACCGTATGAGACACACCCCATCGTTCCAGGGCCGACGTGGTGGTTGCCAACAGTTCGTCCAGCGATGCCACCACGGCCTGCTCGTCGCGGTCGAACTGTATGAACTCCCGCATCCAGTAGATACGCAGGCGCTGCAGCCCGCGGGTATCGTGCACTTCGAAGCGCGAGCAGTGATTGATGGCCGTCACCTTTAGCGGCAGCTCCACCGGCCCGTCCCTGCGCGCCTCGAAGCAGTGGTGACACACCGTGGGACTCAGCACCCACTGCGGCACCTGCACGTTGGCATTGCCGCCCGCCTCGAGCACGCTGCCGTCGCGCGCCGCGGCCAGCGCCTGCAGTTCCGTTTTCAACGGCGCGACAAAGTAGGCATGCTGGCCCAGGGTATCGAAGTAGCCGGCCCGCAAAAGGCTGCCGCCTTCCAGGGCGTGTGGATAGATTTCATGCCGCGCGCCCAGGGCCAGGCACTTGTCCAGGAAGAAGTTGTCCAGGGCCTGGAATACCTCCACGGCGCCGTCGGCGTAAGCGACCTTGCCGGTACCCGTGGGCATCACCCAGCCCCTGGCCTCGAGGTCTTCGTAAACGTTGTCGTGCAGCGCGCCGGCGCCGTCGAAGGACTGCAAAACGCGCTCCTGCACGCGCTCGTGGTCAGACTGCGCGGCAAGCAGGCACTCGTGTGCCGCGTGCGCCAGCTCCTCAGCTTCCCTAATCGTCGGAAGCTGCGGCAGTTTCAGTCGTACAGGCACCAGCCAGTCTTCAACGAACTCGAACAACCACGCCCGCGTGACACAGTCAGCCAATGAGCCAAAGGCGGATGTGGCGCGGTCGAAGGCGGGGACAGTCCAGCGACTGACAGCACGTAAATAGAGATCGCACAGCTTGAGCGAGATGCCGGTGTCCGTGCGTAGCTCACTCGGCTCCGCATCTATCGTCGCATACTCGTCGTTGCTTAGATCTAACGTGTCCGCGACGATCTGCTTGCTGACGGCACGGATGAATACGTGAGCGACGGACGGATCCATCTGATCCAGCCGCTCCTTCAGACTCTGATCGCCGGTACCACGAACGCCCGACACTAAGCTCTCGAGTTGCCCAGCGCTTAGCTCACCAACGAGCTCCCGCAACGACGCATGATAGCGAGTCGCACCGGTCAGATGAACGCGGCCTTGAGCCAACACCATCCTGCCTACGATCCGTTGATCACGAGCCCGAAAAACAAGCGTTCCAGAGAATCCCTCGTAAGACTCGACGAGACTGAGTAGCTCCCATAGCCGCGCCGCGGCAACCGGGAGCCCCGCAGTCAGAGCCGGCAGGGTCGTCGTCACCGGAAAGATCGACCCAGGCTGGCTCGACCGGCGGAGCAGTCGACGCACCAAGCCCCGCACTTCCAGGGTACTGCACGGTTCATCGATGACGCTCACATCCGCCGATGGGGGCCGAGTTGCACCGATCACCGCGAGTTCGGCTGAACATCCAGCGGACCTCAACTCTTGGACCGCTTGAAACCGATCGACATCCAGCTCGCCTACAAGCACGATGGCAAACGAGGACCCCCGCAATGCCTCGAACGCTTCACCCAGCGTACCAACACAGTGCACACTCCAGTCGTTGACGGCGAGCGAGCGCTCCAGTGAAGCCCTAACGTTTTCACGTCGCTCTAGGCACAGGATGGGAAACCGCGCACCGTCCGACGCAATCGCTCGGATACGCCGACCGCTCTCGAACTTGGAACCTTCAAACTCCCGTGCATCTCGTTCGTGAGCTTTTGACATCGACGCCTCTCCGTATGTGCGCGGCCCGGCAACCCAACAACCACCCCGCACGGCTTTAGTTGCAGCGCCTGGTAGCGGCCAAGCATCCGTTGTCCCCAGCCTCAGCACGCAACTTCAATATAGCTCCATCGATCTAACTGGCACGCGCAATCTACGAAACGGCCAATTCACAAAATCGGCACACCCCATATTTTTCCCATACTGTTAAAAGTGACCTGCCACGAGCAACACCCGCCCCAAACAACGCATATCGCTATGAAAATTCGCTCACCAACGGCACTCCGCGGACGCGACCGAAATCGAACAGCAGCATAGACACAGCAGCAGACCGACGGGCATCACAGCTGACCGAGCAGACGAGCGCATCAACACGAAAAATGCTGCCGACTGAACAGACAGCACAACCCCTCGTCCCATGTATATTTTTCTTCCGGTAATAGTCAGCGCATCGCCGGAACACCGCGGAACCAGCTCAGACACCTCTCGCACGGGGCTCGCGCGTGAGAGATTGTGCGCTACACGACTAACGCCTTCTCGGCTTCGCCGAGCCGATGGCGAGCCAGCGCAAGATTTCCCTTCGCCTTGTCGATCGCTAAGTACAAGAATAGCGCCGCATGGGTTTTTAGAGGTCGGATCAGATGATACTGGTCGTCCAAGGTAATCAGAATGTCTTCGATGCCGCCGTCGATCTGAAGCGAGTTCATCACGTTCAGCTTCGCACGTACGACGGCCGTATTACCGGCGGCCGCGAGTTCAATATCAAAACCGGCTTGTCCCCCGGCCGTGCCGAGCGTCATGCCGCTATCGTGGTCGGCCAAGGCACAGGCGAACGCGCCGTCGATTTTTAGGATCGTATTAAGTGTTTCTGCGATGTCAGCCATGAAGTGTACCTCGGGTTCGAAGACTGTGACGCGCACTAGGCGCGACAAACATTAGGCCCGGACTACTTCGCAAAATCCAGAACTACTTCACCCACGACTGACATTTCAGGCTGCTCTAATTCTGGCAGCAGCCGGCCACTACACGGCGGCCCAATAACCAGAACACAACATCGACCAACTATCGTAGAAACACTAATTATACAGCATGGAATAATCCACTGCGCGTCTGCTCACGTTCGCGTTCAAACACCAACCTCACGATCCGACAAATCTGATCGAGCGGTTCCACATGCACGGCTGCTCAGCGTGGTCTGGAACCAACACCAACCGCGGTGGCTCAACAGAGCCGTTACTAGGGACATTCTGCCTATTTTTACGCCGGTTCGTGAAACGTTTCACAATCGCCGTATCGCGAAGCAAGCCCCGAAGGTCGCCCTGTTGATGAACGGCGAACACGCGCAACTCTCGCCCGTTGGTGCCAACTGCTAACCCCGTACAGGACGTTTGGGCTCGGGCGTTGATTACTGCCGCGAATGATTTACATCGACATGCGCAGAACGTCGATGTCGACCCGACAGTGATGCTCCGAAGCGGCCTCCGTTTGAGCCAACATCAGAATTATTGCAATCTCGAAACACGACTAACCCTTAGGTGTTAGCCCTTTGATATTCGGTGTAGGGGCGGAACACGACCAGCGGTGGCCTGTCTCGCGGCCGAAGACGGAAAAATGTCGACTAAAGCGCCCACCACTACGCGCTCCGGTTCAAGCGCGACTAGTCGTCAGGCAGCTCTGACCACGCGACGTAAAGCACATGCGACGGCGTTCTTACCCTTACCGCAGCGCACATCGCAGTACACCGATGCCAGGCTGAATCCAGCGACAGCAACGTCGGCTTTTTGGAACTCGGCAAATCAAGGACTCGGCAAAGCAGCGACGCGCTGGGAACAAGCGCTGACGTGCTCAGGGGCCACTCCCGACCCGCGATCATCGAGGCGTCGCGGCAGCGCTACGCCCGGATGATCCGTCCGCGCCGTGCCAACTTCCGCAGCATGCGGAAGTGACCCTCCGCAACCGGGTCGAAGCTGGTACAGCGAAAGACACGTTCCGCCGCCTCCCGGCAATCCGGCGGCAGCGCGATGAGCGCCGAACTCAGCGCCTGTCGCTGATGGACGTCGACCTTCGGAGACACGGCGAGGACGTCACCGGGAACGGGCCCGACCAGTAGCAACACGCGCACGCTGATGTCCGCCAGGTGATCCGCCAGCCAAGGTGCGCTCGACAGTTCTTGTCCACCAGGCTTGAGCGCTGCATGAGTCGCTCCGATGTCCACTGCGCCTCCCAGTACGGCCTCAGCAACAGCGCGGTGGTTGCCGAAGAACGCCTCGGTGCGAAACATCTTGCCGAGGTCCATTCCTTCAGCCTCCAGACGCATCCTCGGGATATGAAAACCCGAAGCGCTGTCCTTAGACACCCACGCCACGCTGGCGTTCTCGATTTCGCTGAGCGCCTGAAAACGACTGTCGGCCCGCGTGAATAGCGCGGCGTGATAGGCGGGCGTCAGGCCGCGTTGAGGGGCGGCCAGCGGCACGCCGACGCCACGCTCGATCAGCTCAACCGCCGGCAGCGGTGCGACCCACGCAAGCTGCACTCGACCGGCGGCAACCTCCTCGATCAACTCCTGAAAGGCACTGAACACCCGGGGCTGTAGCTGCAGCCCAGCGTACCCGGAAAGCGCGTCGCAAAACCGCTCCAGCGACGCCTCGACGCCATGGTCGACGGCTGCGACTCCAAATGTGATCGGCCCCACAACGACCCAGCGTAACGACGGGGTTGCCGGCCGACAACGGCCCGCGCCAACTTCCGCGGAATTCGCAGCCGGTGACGTGGGCCTTGACCCGGGCTGACGGCGGCACCAATCTGGTGCGTATGAGCCAGCACGCCGAGGCGCAGGACGTTCATCCGCTAGACGAACACGCTGGGCAAGCGATCGCCCCGACGGCCGAGGCCGCAATCGACGATTGGCAGCCCCACCCGGAGGAAGAGCCGGAAGAGCCCAGTTCGCCGATGTGGCTGCCCCTCGTGGGCATCGGGCTGTTCGTTATCGCCGGTATTTACATGTTGGCAGGTGCCGACGAAGGCAAAACTCAAGCGGTTCTCGAAGAGGAGCGGAAGGCCGAAATCGCCGCCGCACAGCCACCTCCGCCCCCTGCACCGCCGCCTCAGCCGGCCCAACCGAAGCCGCCACAGCCCCCGGGCGGCAAGCAAGGCGGCTGAGGCTGATGCCGCGCCCCGGGTGGGCGCAAAATAGCTCGACGACTCAGTGACGAATTCGCTCGCCAACGCGAGCGCTTCGTGTATCTTTCCGCGTCCGTCCACCAGGACCGGGGCCGTAGCTCAGCTGGGAGAGCGCTAGACTGGCAGTCTTGAGGTCAGGGGTTCGATCCCCCTCGGCTCCACCGAAGACCGCGACACATGTCGCGGTCTTCGCGTTTTGTAGACTCCGACTCCGACGTTGGGCCTAGAACTTAGGACCGGATCTCGCCTTCGCGGCCTTGAGCGCGTCGCTCAGCGCCGAGCCGCGACGCAGGCAGCTGAAGCAGTCGCCCATCCGCAAAAAGCCGCACCCTTTGCGCGCTGTCAACGCCGTCAGCTTGCGTGCCGAACGCGCGTCGCCATCCTTTTCTGCACGTTCAAGCAATTTCTGGTGTTCGCCGCAGGTACGCGCGAACGCGAGATCGATTGCGATAGCCGCTGCCGGTGAAGCGCGTTTGCGAATGTCCGGGCGCTTGAGAGCGGCCAGAGCCTGCTTGTGGACCTTGCGGCGCTTGGCGCTGCGCCGCGTCTTAGTCCACACGTCCAGCAGCAGGTCGACGCCCTGAGGCCCCTTGATGAGCATCATGACCTCGAGTGCTTCGGCCTCGGTCGCTTTGCTGTCTGCCGCCTTGCGCAAGACTTTGGCGTCCCGTTCTTCGAAGCGGGCCCCCGCTTCGGCCGCTTTGCGATACGCACTCAGAGCTTTCTTGGATCGGTTCTGCGCCGCGCGGCCTCGGGCGATCGCGATCCAGTCCGCACCCGATGACGCCGAACCAGCTAGCTTGTCTATGGCGTCAGCCTCACCGGATTCGGCCGCGGCACGGAGCTGGGCGACGCCGGAATTCACCGCCGAGGTCGCGGCCACCGGCGCGTCGGGGGGTAGGCTCGTCGAGCGCCCGCGTAACGCGACGACCGCGATCACGACCACGAGTAGCGCTAGAACGGCCGCCCCGGCGCCGGCGGCGGCCAGCGGCCACCACTTAGGCAGGTTCGCGAACGCCGGCAGCGGGCGCAGGGGCGGCAGGCTCGGTCGCGGCTCGTCCTCGATCGCGAGCATCGTCCGCGCCGCCCCTAACTGTGGCGCATCGAGCTGAGTCTCGTGACTGCCAGGCGGCGATGGCACCATGTCGGGTGGGTCCTCGGACGCGATCGGAGCACTCGGCACCTCGGCCATCGCAGGGCTGGGCGTCACCTGGCTCGTCGGCACCGCGGCCATGACCGGGCTGGGAGTGGGCACCGGCGGCGCAACTCCACCGGCGAGCCAGGTTCGCAGTTCCGTAAGTCGCTGAAGCAGCTCCGTTGCGGTTTGGACCCGATTCGCGGCGTCCTTCGCAAGCAGCTGCATCACCAGCTCGCGAATCGGCGCAGGGATCGTGTCGGGCAACGGTTCCGGCGCCTTCGTCATCTGCGCGGTGAGCACCGCGACCAGTCCCTCACCTCGAAACGGTTCGTGACCGCACAGCATCTCGTACAGAATGACGCCCGTCGTGTAGAGATCCGAGCGCTCGTCCGCCGGAGCCCCCATCGCTTGTTCGGGAGACATGTATGCGGGCGTGCCAAACACGGTACCGAGCTGGGTTAGCTTCTCGTGACCTTCAGCATCGGCACTCGTGAGTTTGGCGATGCCGAAGTCGAGAACCTTGACGAAGTCGCCCTCGTGCTGGTCCGAGAGCATGATGTTCTCGGGCTTGAGGTCACGGTGAACGACGCCGTTTGCGTGCGCCGCTTCGAGCGCGCTCGCGATCTGGTGAGCGATGTGCAGCGCCCGATCCGACTCGAGCGCCCCGCGCGTCATGAGCGCCTCAAGGCTCTGACCCGAAACGAGCTCGAGCGCCAAGTAGTAGGCGCCGTCGTCGAGCTGCCCGAAGTCGGTCGCCGCGGCGACATGGGGATGCTCGACTCGCGACGCGGCGATCGCCTCGCGTTCGAATCGCGCCACGACCTCCTTGACCAGCGTCATCTGTTTGTGGAGCACTTTCAGCGCCACGGACTTCTTCATCATGACGTGCTCGGCTTCGTACACCGCGCCCATCCCGCCGACCCCGAGCAAGCGTTCGATACGATAGCGGCCGGCGACGGTGCTACCGACGAGCTCCGCCTGTTCGTCCGACAGTGGTTCCGACTCGCTCAACGAATGACTCCGGTCAGCACTGTAACGTGAAGTGGTCGTCTCGGATCGGCTACGTGACCGGCTCGGCGTTCAGTCCCCACCGAGGCACCGTGGTCCGTGAAAAGAGCCCCACTCGGCGGAGACTAAGCTTGACGCCGCCCGCTAGAATGCTGCCAGATTGCGCGGCGGTAGGCCGACCGTTGTGTCGACGAGGATCGGCCTTGGCTCGGAGGCGCCGCGGACATTTCGAGTTGCCCAGCGGAACACAATGCCGCGAGCACTGTCCGAGACAAAACACGCTCCGCCATCGCAGCGAACGTCCGTCAGCGAGAACGGCTTTCCGTCCGAGCTCAGGATCTCCCGCGCCGAGCCATCGGCGATGGCAATTTCGATCAAACGGTCCTCGCGCATGCTGAAACCCGGCGAGTCTTCTCGACCGTCCACGGCGACCACGACGTGAGCCCCATCGGCGAACGCGACGCCATAGCCAACGGGGGCGCCCGCGACGTCTTCCGCCGAGAAACGCGCTCGCTCTTGGAGCGTGCCAACTTCGACAATGGCCACGCCCGAGGCCTCGGTCCCGGCCCCGGTGCTGCCGCGTACGTCCGAGCCAGAACAAGCGACCGCCACATTCGTCGCATCTGGCGAAATCGCTAACCCGCTGCAACCGCGCAGGCCTGTGAGTTCTTGCACGCGCAGAACCCGATCCGAGTCGGTGTCCAACAACGCCAGGCGAGAATCCGGAAACTCTTGAAAGTCCGCTGTGTAACCGCCCAGCAGCACCACGACGCGGTTGCCCACGCCCACGGCGCGTTCGGGTCGAGGTAGGTAGTGTTCGCCTGCGCCGGCAAATGCTGACGACAGATCGATACTGCCCGTGATCTCGGGAACGCTCGGGTCTACGATCAGCACATCGCTCCCGGCGTCGTACGGCTGCCTTCCGGGTTTCTTGTTCTGTTCGTAGCGAGGGACGTACGCCTTGGTCGGCGATATCTCCACATAGTCGTGGGGATTGGCGACGAACCCAGTATCGACGGCCAACTGCGCGCGCACGGCTCCGGTCTCAATGTTTGCCCAGGTGATCACAGACGCCGGATAGCGGTCGATCAGCACGACTTCGTCACCCGGCGCGGGTTGCGTCGGACCGACGACGTCGCCACTCAGCGGCGCGCTCAGGCCTGGCGCCTCGCTCGCGGATGACAGAAACGATGGTGACAACACCTCCCCGTCGAAGCTGACGAGCGATACGTTGGTGGATTGATAGTCGGTGTTCACGACGACCAGCCCACGCGCGACTTCGACGCCGCCGGTGTTGGGTGCTGGCTCGGGCGCGCCGCAACCGACTAAGAGCGTCGTCAGCCCCACGGCGATCCCACGCATCAGTTGCCCACCGTGTTGATCGCCGCCACGGCCTCCAGATCGAATCCGGCGCTGTCCGTCGTCGGCGTCGGATCGTAGATCGGGCGTCCAAAGCTATCGTGCTGATGCCCGTCGCCAACGATATCGACGATCCGCACGTGGGTGATCGCTGACAGGTCGACGACGCCGGCCTGCGTCGCAGCGCGATAACGCAGGTCGTTGAGATCGAAGGGCGTCCCGAAACCGGCAACGTACTTGCCGGCGAGCCCGGTGATCAACGCCGGCTCTTGAGTGTCGAACGACCCCAGAGGGTTCGCACCTAGATACGCCGAATCGAAACGGACGAAGTCCACCCCGTTGCTCGACACCTCGACATACGCCAGTTCCAGAAACGTCGGACTGAAACTGTTTTCCAGAACTGCCAAGTCCGGTCCGCTTCCATCGGTGAGCGGCGGATCGAACATCAGGATGATGCTGCCGCCCTCGCCCAGGGACACAACGTCCAAAGCCGTACTCTGCGCGGGCCCGAGCGCCTTATCCGGCGTCTTCCACATTTCGCCCAGGCCGCTGCCGTACTGCACGTCGGCTACGCTCTTCGCCCAACCTTGGATGCTCGTATCATCCGCTGCGATCGCGGTGGTTCCTGGTTCGCCGGCCTGCGGCGCGAACTGCTGGGTCACCGTATAAACGTGCTCGAATCGACAGCTGGCACCCACGACGCGCGCAAAGATCTTTATCTTTTCCTGCCCGGTAACATTGGGAAAGACGACCTGATCGGCGGTGGTCCATGCATCGGGTTCGGTTTGGTTCTCGTCTGAGGCCGTGCCGACCTCGACCGGATCGCTGTTGAGAGTCGAAAACGTAAGCGTTGCACCGCTCGGCACCATCGCCATCACCGCCGCATCCGGTGTCTCGCAGCCGGAGATCGCGCTCCCTCCCGCGCCTCCCTGCCCTGCTGAACCCGCTTGGGCACCGGAGCCCGCGTTTCCCGCCGCACCGGCGGCGCCGCCTGTCCCGGCGTTACCGGAACCAGCCTCTCCGCCCGAGCCGGCGGCGCTACCGCCGCTGCCCGACGAGCCGGAGTTGCTGCCGCCTGAGGCGGTTGACGAGTTGTCGGCGGATCCGCCGCCACAGCCGAGCAGCAATGCTGCACACGCGATCGATAATGAGAGTCGGTTCATGAAGCCTCCGGGCGAGCTCGCGCCCCGCTGAGAAAGCGATGCGCCGTTGGTGGCGCATCGAGCTCAGGTCAGGTCTTCCGACTTCTCTCCGCCCAGTCGCCTTCCCAGCCCGAGGGCCAGTGGCTTTTCGACAAGACGTTGAATGAGAGTTACGGCGGCGGCTCCGTGCCGGATTTTCACCGGCTTCCCGTAGATACAGTCCGCTTGGGGCTTTCTGCACCTCCCCGATAAGGGGAACCTGAGCTTGCGAGCACCTGAGCACGGCCCGTGCGCCCGCGCAAGCATGGCGGAGCGCGCGAAAACCAACGGTCTTTGAAATGAGTGCGCGACTGGATAGCCGGCGCTGGCTCTAGAGCCCATGAAGCGAAGAATCTGGCCCAGAGAGTCCTTCCTATACGCATGGCTGCTGGCCGCCCTCGCGGGACTGCCGAGCGGGTGCACCGAGGGCACGCCATTAACCGGCGGCCAAGGCGGCGCGGGCGCCATGGCCGCGTTCGGCCCGGGTGGAGCGGGTGGAGGCACGGCGGGCGGCGTAGGCGGGAACACGGCGGGCACCGGCGGAGGCCCAGACGGCGGAGTTGGCGGTACCGCAGGCGCGCCGCAGGATGCCTGCGATCAATACATCGCCTGCGTCGCGGCGACGACTCCGATCGGCCTCGACGCGGCGCTAGCCGCCTACGGCGAATCCGGAAGCTGCTGGCTGCAGCAAAACGATCAGCTGTGCATCGACGCCTGTCGGGCTGGAACGATCGCCGCGCACAAGTCGTTTGCCGATCCCACCTGCAACGCGTGCAACACGTCCGACGACTGCCCATCCAGCCTCCCCGCGTGCGATGGCGGACGCTGCATCGAATGTCTATTCGATGCGGAGTGCAAGGACGGGAGCAAGCCAGCATGTAGTCCCGACTCGAAGGTCTGCGTCGAATGCACTGGCGACGCGCACTGCAACTCACCGAGTCGCCCATTTTGCGACCAGAGCACCAAACGTTGCGCTGGCTGCCAGTCGAACGACGACTGCATCGGCTCCGGTTCCGGCACGGTCTGCGACCCGACGACGCGTAGCTGTCGTGGGTGTATTTCCGACACCGAATGCGCATCGGGCGTTTGCAACGCCGGGCAGTGCGCGCAATGCAAGACCGACGCGCAGTGCAGCGGTGACACACCGCGGTGCGGTCTGGGCGGGGCGTGCGTCGAGTGCACCGACAACGCCGACTGCGCATCGGGGACCTGCACCCTGTTCGGCAGCTGCTGCGGAAAAACCGCCTGCTCCGACGCCGGGGCCAGCTGTGGGTACGCGTTCGATCCGCTATGCATTCTGACGCCGATCGTCTGCGGACAGTGCGGGGGCGGCGACGTGTGTCGCGGCGGCGCGTGCACGGCTCCACCACCCAACAACTGCGCGTGCAGCGGCGGCGAACGCTGCGCCTACGTGCGCGAGTCGCACGAGTATCGTTGCGTTCCGAAGGACCCCGACTGCACAGCCTCAGATCGAGATTGCGGGCCTGGTCACGTCTGCGACAGTTTTGAGAGCCAGATAACCGGTGATCGGATCTACTACTGCGCACAGCGCTGCCTCAAGAACGCTGACTGCCCCGGAAACGGAACGTGCGATGTGGACCCCAACACGGGCATTGGCAAGTGCCCGTAGCCCCTACTCGACGCGCATCTCCACGCTGGCGTGCACGCTGCGCCCGGGCAGCGGCAGTCCGACGGTGTCGAACTGCCGCGCGTCGGTGAGGTTACGCCCGGCGACGCCAACGAATACCCACCGCGCGATCGCGGTCCTCAATTCAGCGTCGAGCGTTGTCTGATCAGCGATCACGATGAGACCAGCCGGATCGGCGACGCGCGACGCGCGGTGCAACACGGCCGTCGACAAGGTCGACTTCGAAAAGCCGACCGATGGCATGTCCGGCAGGAGAATCCGTACGGTCCCGGACGCGGTGAGCCGCGAACGGTACGGCAACAGGTCGTTCGCCAAGCGGCGGTCCTCGGTCGTGTCACGCGGGTCGAGCAGAGTCGCGCTCGCGTCGAGCTGAAGCCAGCTGAGCGGACGCGCGCCGGTCTGCAGCTCGGCACCCAGCGTACGCGCGCTACCGACGTTGAAGGGCGTGAGCGCACCAAAGCTTGTGCGCTGAAACGCGATCAAGTCGTCCGACCAGCGCGCGAAACCATACACGTCTAGATACACGCCCAAGTAAGAGCGCCTGTGTGAACGGTCCCGGATCCGCACGCCCACGTCCGTCGCCAGCGCGGTCTCCGACAGCAGCGCGGCGTTGCCCCGTACCAGCGGCGCTGTACCGAACAGCTCGCCGAGCGTGGGCACCCGCACATAGCGGCCAACATTGCTGACCAGCTCGAGAGCCGGAGTGGCTCGCCAGCTTGCGCCGAAACGCGCGGTCGGCTCGAGCACGCCACACGTGTCGCCAACGCCATCCGATTTGGTGGTGTGACACTCGCCCGCCGCGAGGGTCTGTAGCGTCCAGGCTCGCGCCGGACGAAACGTCAGGTGGGCGGAAGGCCGCGTTGTCGCACGCCGAGACCGAACCGCGTCGACCGCCAGCCGGTCGAAACTCTGCCGCACCCCGCCGCCCAATTCCCATCGGTCCCAGCGCCGCACGATGCCGATACGCTGCGAAAACCGCTCGGCGTCGGTCGCGCTGCCGGCGGCGCCCAATCCCAGCTCGGCGGCGGGATCGCGAAGTCGAATGCGCGAGCGCAGCAGGCTGGTCGTCGCCGACAGGGCGCAGCTGTCACCGACACCACATCGCGCAGTGGCGGTGGTGGCGATCAGCTGACGCTCGAGCTGGCTCTGACGACTTGGGCTGCGCCCTTGTGGAACGAAACTCGCGAGGCGCTATTGGACACGCTGCACGGCGCGTTTCCACAGTTGGAATCCATCGGCGTCCAGCTGAAGACTTTCGAGCGTCCGCCACAAAAGCAGGGTGAGATCGGGCTGACCGTCAAGAATGTGATCGCTGTCGGTTCTGATAAGGGCGGCGTCGGCAAGAGCACGGTAGCGGCCAGTTTGGCGTTGGGCTTGCATCGCGACGGATGCAAGGTCGGCTTGATGGATGCGGACGTCTATGGCCCGAGCGTTCCACACCTGCTTGGCGTTTCCGGTCGCCCCGATGTTGTCGATGGCAAGATGAAGCCGA
>JAUIKB010001076.1 GCA_030430975.1 Polyangia bacterium | reverse complement strand
AGATGACATCTGTGGCGATGTTTTCCATGAAGGGCTAACAGGGTGGTGAAAAAGCTGATGCACCGTGCACGATCCTTGGGTTTTGTAGGTCTGTAGCGGTCATGGTTGTATCGCCTCGGTTGCTTCACTCGACCCTCAGCACTCGCTGGGGTCTGGTCAGTTCTCATCGCGGCTTACGTCGGCATCAAGTTTCGCATTCGTATCAGGTTGAAGCCGGTCACGGTCATCAACATCTCGAAGCCGACCCGCATGACCCCTCGCAGCTTCGTCTTTCGCATGGGACCGACCGTCTTGCCCCAGCCGAAAACCTCTTCGATGCGTTTTCGGATAATCTGGCTCATCGCGTATCCCAGATGACGAGTCGTTCGTCCATCGATGGCAGAGCCGCCCCGCCTGGTGAGGTTTTGCGCCACATGGGGAATGACTCCCAGGTCGCGAAGCGAGTCAACGAAACCGGTGACGTCGTAGGCCTTGTCCGCACCGAGCGTTGCACGACCTCCAGGCACGCGCCCGATCATCTCCAGCGCCGCTTCCCGCTCGCTGAATCCGGTAGCCTGCGTGACCATTGCATCGACGACCAGGCCGTTTCGATTCTCCATCAGTACATGGCCTGCGTAGCACAGCTTCGCAGGGTGGGCGTTGCTCTTACGGTACATCCGTGCCTCCGGGTCCGTGGTCGAGGCGTGCGTATCGTTGGTGCGCTTCTCGCCCTGGAAGTTGCGTCCCGCATTGCGCCCGGTGCCGTCCGGATTGTCGTCGTCGCTACCGTCCTTGCGCCGAAAGCTCTTCTGCGACGCCCAGGCGTCAATCAGCGTCCCATCGACGCTGAAGTGCTCGTCGGAGGTCAGCCCCGCGACTCTCGCCTGGTCGAGCACTCGGTTGAAGAACTTGCGCCCGATGTCACCTTCCATCAGCCGATCACGGTTCTTCGAGAACGTCGAGCGCTCCCATACCGGTTCGTCCGCCGACAGCCCGACGAACCAGCGGTAGAGCAGGTTGTAGTCAAGTTCCTCGACCAGCAGACGTTCGCTGCGGATCGAGTAGAGAACCTGCAACACCAAGGCCCTCAGCAGGCGCTCCGGCGCGATCGACGGGCGACCCTCTCGGGCGTAGATGCGGGCAAAGTCCCTGGACATCGACTTCAGCGCGTCATCGACCATCCCTCGAATGGGACGAAGCGGATGGCTCGGCGGCACTCGCGCCTCCAAGGAGATGTAGCTGAACATGCCGTCCTGTCTCTGGTCTTGTCCGCGCATGGTCGCCTCGGCAGCAAGCTCCTAGTCAGCCGATCTGATCGAGCACGACCCCGAAAGTTCCGGGGTTTTTCACCATCCTGCTAACGATTCGCGGCAGCGGACGACGCACCGCCGCCAGGCGGTGTGGCGGTCCGGCGCGCACAGCGCGCGTACTGGCCGCGCTTGTTATACGTCGACGACGCAAATTGATGCGAGGCGGGCGAGAAGGTTCTTCTTATCTCCGCGTCGCTGCGTCGACTTGGCGCGCACCTTCGAGTTTCGGTCAAGAACGCACTCTCGAACTCACGAGGCGATGGCTTCTGGAGCGTCTTTCCCCTCGCCGCGAAGACGGTATCGAGAGCGACGGCCTGAACGGCCCGACAAACTTGAAGAAGGGAGCCTTCAGATCTCGACACTCGATAGCGACGTGCGATTAGGCGCTGAGACTGACCGTCAGCGGTGGAAGTCGAAAACTTGGCTAGCTCCAGGCTTGCTGAGCGAAGGCGAATTACCTCTCCGGTGGAATGGCCTTTCATCGACTCGCGACTCCAGACGTATAACGCTCGCGGTGAACGGCCCCTTTACGCGGATGACGTTTTGCGCCAGCGAAACGGCAGCCGGGTAAAGGGGTCCGAGGGCGCGTAGCGCCCGATTCGACCGCGTTGTTAGAGCGCCACTTCACAAAACTTTCCCGGCACCTGCCAGCCGAGCGTACTTGTACAAGCTCTTCCCAACACTCTTCTCCGAGTTCTCTTTCAGATATGCATCTACGACGGCTCTGACTTGATCAGGATAATACTCCGACAAATGTCCTAGGCCGTGCAGTGCACCCTCATGGCATGCGGGATGTCCGATCTTCAGTATCTGTCGACACGCATCGACCAATGCCTCTTGGCCAGGGAACGGTGCAGAGACATCTTCGAAGTCAATGTAGGCGTCCGACAGCCAGTCGAACCACATATAGCATGCGTCATTGAGGGGTCCACCGTCCTCATTCAGGTGACCCAAAGCTGGAGTACAGCGCTTGGCAAAAATGCTTCGGTATAGCTCAACGCAACGTTTAGCGAATTCGACTCGCTCGTGGTCGGTAGCGTCGCGGTAGCCAACCATAGACCAGCCTCTCCCGCCCGCCATGTACCTTAGTCCTTGTG
>JAUIKB010001075.1 GCA_030430975.1 Polyangia bacterium | reverse complement strand
GACGGGTGTTGCGGATGAAGAAAACGCCGGAGCTGAGATTTAGCTACGACGCGGGGCACCACGCGGAGCAGCGCGTGAATGAAGTCTTGGAAGAGATTCGACTCGAGCGCGAGTCGCGCAGCGTGGACGCCAGTGGCGCTGACTTTGGGGAAAAAGGAAACGGCGACGGGTCTGACCCGTCGCCGTGAGTTGTGAGTTAGTGCTCAGTCCTGAGTCCGACCGAGTCGTGTGCTCGGCCTAGTACTGGGACAACAGGTAGCGGATCAGGTCGGTCGAGGTGACGATGCCGACGAGCTCGCCGGCGTCGTTCTGCACCGGCAACGAGTGATAGCTGCCTTCTGACAGAAGCGTCGCGGCGTCACGGACTGTCTGCCCTTCTTTCAGCGATACGGGATCCTTGACCATCACGTTTTCGATGCTGAACTCGTGGTCCATCATCGCGTCGACTTCCTTCTCGTTGGCGCCGTAGCGCTTGATGTCGAGCTGCATCAGATCCGTCGAGCTAATGATGCCGAGCAGCTTCTTTCCACTAACGACAGGGATGTGATGGATGCCTTTGCCGGCGAGTAGCTTGCGCACTTCACTCACGTTCTGAGCGGTGTGTACGGTGATCACATCGGTTGTCATGATGTGTGAAATGGGCTCGTTCTTTTTCATGGAGGGGTCTCCTGGGGTCGATGCGCCTGTGGCGCGGTCGGCTTTGGGTTGCACTCGCGCACCCGCCGAGTCGTTCAGCACGCCACCTTGCGAAAGTTGTGCCGTCCGAACTATGGCGGATGACGCATGGACGAGCCGCTGAGCGCGCAAGGATTGCGCCCGGGCGCCGATGCGCGCCTTTTATTGCGTCGCACAAAACGACGGGAGCGACCGAATCGGTCGCTCCCGTTGACGGCGCTGGCGGGGTTTAGCGCTGCTTGATGATCAGCTGGACTCGGCGGTTCCGAGCCCGCGAAGCGGCGCTGTAGTTGCCGACGAGTGGCTTGGTCTGGCCGTATCCCTTGGCGGTGAGGCTGCCCGGCTTGACGCCGAGTCGAATTAGCGCCTGACGGACCGCCTGCGCGCGCTCGTTTGACAGACGCAGATTGTACGCCTTGTCGCCGGTGTTGTCGGTGTGGCCCTGTACCTCGACGGAGGCGAAGTTCGCCTTCATCAGGACGTCGGCGGCTTCTGCGAGCAGTGCCGCGGAATCCGGTTCGATCTTCGCGGAGTCGTGGGCGAAGTGGACCTTCTTGCCGAGCTTCACCTCGTTGCGTACGACCGTGACGTTAGGCTTCTTCGGCTTCGGCGTCAGCGTGATGCGTGCCCTCACGTCTTCGCGCGCTTTGACTTCAAGCTCGGTGACGTTGGGTAGGTAGCCGTCCTTTGCTACCGACAGCGTTACCGTGCCGGGGGGCACGTTTTCGAAGCGGAACGCTCCAGCGCCGTCTGCTGATAGCTCTAGCTCCCGCCCCAGCTTGTCCTTGATCTTGATCGTGGCGTTGCCAACCGGCGCGTTCGTGGTTGCGTCGATCAGCGAGCCGATGACGGTTCCGACCTTGGGAAGCGGATCGAGCTCGCAGTCGACTGACGCGACCTGCGGCGCTGCTCCTCCTGGTGCCATGCCGGGCTGCTGGGGAGGCTGGCCGGGCGCCCCGGGGGCCATGCCGGGCTGACCGGGTGGTCCCATCTGCGGCCCCATGCCCGGTTGCGAGCTGGCGACGAGCGTCGCGGAGCAGGTGCCCTCGCGGTAGCCGTCGGCGGATACCTTGAACGTATACGTTCCCGGCTCGAGCGTCGTGGTGCGGAACGTACCGTCGGCGTTGGCGATCATGCCGGTGAGATTTCGGCCGTCAAAGCGAACCTGAGCGTCGCCGATCGCCTGCTTGGTCTTGGAGTCGACGACGCGACCCGAGATATAGCGCTGCGGCGGAGCCGGCATCTGGACGACCCGCTCGACCTCGACGGTCTTGGTCTCGCTACGCTTTTCGGTGTCATAATTGAACGCGAAGCCGAAGTAGATATTCCAGGGGAGCTCAGGCGCGACCTCTTCGATGAAGTCACTGGTGGCGCCGGTGCCGATATCGGCTGCTGCCACGAGCGCAAGGCCTTCCATCCACGGGTAGACGCGCGCGCCCAGCGTAAGCCGCGACGGTGACGTGCTGAAACCAGCGTTGTCGCCGAGACAGTCGTCACCCGGGAACAGAGTGTTGCGGTTACAGACGTAGTCCTGGCGGTTCATCGGGACGTCGATGTTCCACTCCAAGAACGGATGCACGACGTCGAAGACGCCTTCAGCGCCGAGTCCGATCTGGAAGCTGTCGACGCGGTTGATGCCCAGGCCGAAACGCTCGCTGCGCGTGACCGGGACGTTGCCGCGGCGGTCTTCGGTGTCCTCGACGATCTTGCCG
>JAUIKB010000049.1 GCA_030430975.1 Polyangia bacterium | reverse complement strand
TTGCCAAAACGGTGGGCCCGGCTGCTCCTCCGCCGATTTGCGATGCAGATACGTTATGCGTACGGTTCGCGATGAAGAACCGCAACGACGCGAAGGCGTTCGCGCGCGAACTTCAGAAGCTCAAGCTCAAGCCCCGCCGGACGCAGCGCTGGCTGAACATCACGATGGCCAAGGCAGACGTTGCCGCCAAGTTCGGCAGCGCCGTGGCGGTGGAAGATGCGTCGCTCAACTGTCGTAACCGCGAGGCGAAGTGTCGGGCGCGTTGGGTGAAGCAGCCGGTCATCCCGGATAGCAAGGTGAAGCCGGAGGGCGCGGGGGTGACGCCCGGCGCGTGTCAGCGTCGCCTGAAGCGGGCGCGTTAAGCGCTAAGCGCCAAGGTCGGAGCGGCGCAGACAGTGCGGGCCGCTCGCGAGTTGGAGTGCGCCCGCGCTCGACCGCTCCGTGCTGAACGGTCCGGGAATTTCGTCCGCCCAGCCGCCACCCCTGGCTGCGTAGAGCGCGGTCCGACAGCGCCCGGCACGAACGGACGTCGGTGAAACCCGATTCAGGTCGAGTCACGGTTGGTGCCTACCGTCGAGCTGGCGACGGAAGTGTTCGGAACCTTGGGCGAGCTGGGCCACGAGTTCCCGAACCGCCCGTTGCCGCTCCAGACTGAGCGACGAATAGTCGCGGATCAGTTCCGGGGGGACGTGGCGGAACGACACGCTGATGCGACGTGCTTCGAAGTCGGAGACGCGACACGTGAGGCGGGGCTCTTGGCCGTGGCGAACTTCCGTGATCCGGTGATAGAGCCGGTCTTTGAAGTCACCGCTGATCACGTTCACCGAACGGTGGCGTGTCCAGACGCTCGTCTCGATGGTCGAGTCGCGATTCGGATCCAAAAATTCAAGCAGACCGGGTTGTCCTATGGAGAACATCACCACCGGTCCAGGTTCGCCGTCTCGATGCATGCGCAGTCGGGCGTAGTCGCGCGGTGGTCCGTCTTTGATCTCGCGCCCGTAGTAGTTGATCAGGCAGCTGTTTGGCATGCCCCGAGTCGCGTCGTGCTCGCGTAAGATCGGTTCCAGCCGCTTCAGGATGCGCCGCATGACTGGCGGGAATGGTTCGGCCGTCACGCAGCGGTCTTCTCGGTGATCAGGTTCGGCGTAGTAGCCGAGGCACGCGAATTGCCACGCGCCGAGCCAGTATACGGGACGCGTCAACCGCCGGTTGTGCTTGCCGGACCGTGGGTGTGCGCCGGCCTGATGGCGCTGCTCCCAGATTGGGCGGATGCTTCCGAAGTAGTCGATCAGCTCAGCGCTTTCTTCCACGGTGATAAAGCGCGGGTGATAACTGAAGCCCGGCAGGGCCACCGCTGACCGACCATCGTGAGGCATGAGTGCATCCACTATCGATCGACCGCCGCGATCAGAAAACCGGAATTCACGGTGCCGCCGAAATTGTGGGTGTTGCATAGCGCAGCGGAAACTTCGATTCGCGCCCCGTCGTCCAGGGACATCGGGTCCGCCGTGCGCAGCGTGAGCGTGCGTGCGTTGTCCTGCTCATCGGCGAGTACGACGTGCCGAGGTGCTTGGGGTTTGCAGGCTACGCCTCTTGGGCACGGTTTCGGGACGAAGCGCTTGGTGACGATGCCTAGCGTGTTGAAGCCGCCAGGCGCGAGCCGCGTTCGGTCGAGCTTTGCGAGCGCAACCCGAGGCCATGCCTCGAGCACGGATTTGATCTTTGGGCTGCCGTCCAACGTCAGCTTTTGACAGTCGATTGTGGCGCCAGTGCTGACGTCATCGATGCTCACGTCGGGCGGCGGGTCGTCCGCGTCGGGCGCGGGCGGTGTGTGGGACGGCGCCGGGACGACGATCGCGGACGCTTGGGGCAGCGCCGGTTGGGCATCGCCGGTCGCCGCGGGCGCGCACCCCGCGTGGACCAGACCGACCGCTGAAACCGCTCGCCACCAACTCCAGCGCACGGGGCACGGTAACAGGATCGCTAGACTCCGTCTGCGCACGATTCGAGGAACCGGGCGGCGCCGCTGGCGGCGGTTGCGATATGTTGGGCCTGCGTCAGACCCGAGCGTTTCCGCGGGACAAATCGATGGTTGGCGTCATCGAGCCAGCACAGCTCGATCGAATCTGAGAGAGCGTAGCCACGGACCGTCGCCTCGGAGCCGTGGCTGTCGCGACAGCCCTGAGCGATCAGCACAGGAACGTTGACGCGCTGCAACGCCGCCAGCCCGTGGCGGTCGCTGGGGTCGCCCAGCCGATGAAACGGGAACCCAAAACACAACAGTCCCAGCGGCTGGACGGTTTCGCAGAGCGTCGCTGCGATCCGCGCCCCGAGCGAGTAGCCGCCGATCACACAGCGGCCGGGCTGCTGCGACGTAACGGCTTCGAAGCGCTCGGCGTTTCGAGCGTCGGAATCGTCGGGCTCCAGGTCGACCAGCGCAACGTCGTTCGGGATAAGATCACCGATCGCCGCCATCAGCGCGTCGTCGCGCGGCGCCCCCAGCACCACGTTCAGCATGCCGTCAGCAGCCGTCCGGTCCGCACGCCGCGCCTTCGGCAAACTCGAGCTTGGGTTGCTCTTCGGCGGCGCGCTGCAGGACGTTGACGAATGCTTCGGCGGGTTGGGCGCCGGACACGCCAAACCGCTGAGCGATGACGTAGAACGGTACGCCGCTGACTCCCAGTTTGCGGGCGGCGTCTTCGTCACCACGCACCTGATCGGCATACAGATCGGAGGACAGTACGGCATCCACGGTGTCCGCCTGCAGCCCGACGTCCGTTGCCAGACGCGTCAAGGTGGCGTGGTCGCTCATCAGCGCACCCTCGCACAGGTACGCCTTGAACAGCCGCTCCTTCAGTTCGTCCTGTTTACCTTCGCGTTTCGCGAGATGCAGCAGGCGATGGGCATCGAACGTGCTGCCGGGCTGGATGTTCTCGAAGTCCATGTCGAGGCCGTCAGCGGCGGCGGTCGTCTTCATGCCGTCGATCATCTGCTGAGCTTGCGCAGCGGTGCGGCCATACTTCTTCGCAAGTCGATCGACGTACGGCACGTCGTTCGTCAGCTGCTTGGGAGCGGCCGGGTCGAGCTCGAACGAGTGCCACGTCACGTCGACGTCCTGCGGAAACTCACGCAGCGCCGCTTCGAGGCGCCGCTTGCCGACGTAGCACCAGGGACACGCGATATCGGACCAGATGTCGATTTGAATCGTCACGCGCGCAACATAGGACGCAATCGCCGAAGCGCCAGGTCGCCGCTCAAACGTGTTGGTCGATCAGGATCGGGTTGCCGTCGGGATCGAGGACCGAGAACGATGCTGGACCCTGCGTGGATTCGTCGGCTTCGGACACAAACTCGACGCCTGCTGCCTTCAGCTTCTTCTGGAGTTCGCGTACGTCCGTGAACTCAGGCAGCGTATTGCATTCGGCGTCCCAACCCGGATTGAACGTCAGGCAGTTCTTTTCAAACATGCCCTGAAACAGCCCGATCGTGTGCTTCGCGTTCCGCATGATCAGCCAGTTCTGCTCGACGTCCCCGCCGACTGCCTCAAACCCCAGCGTCTCGTAAAACGCCCGAGATGCCTTGATGTCTTTGACGGCCAAGCTGACCGAGAATGCTCCGAGATTCATACAAGTTGTCCTTCTAAAAGCCGACGCCGACTGTCGCCCCGAAAAAGGGCACCCAGGCGTTTGATTGATCTAACACCACCGGCGCCGAAGGAATATACGCGGCGCCGCCTCCGACTTCGGCCGACAGATAGTAGCGCTCGTGCGGCCACATTCGGAACTTCGCGTATACCGAACCCTCGGGCCCGGCGCCTTCGGTTTGATCTTCGTTCCGAGCTGCGCCGAACAGGAAACCACCTGCGTCGCCGCCCTTTTCTATCTCGGCAAACCCGAATCCGGCCTGGACGACGAGCTGCTTGTCGCGCTTGCCCCACACCGGAATGATGCTTTCGATGCGGTAATGAGACATCTCTGCGCCATCGTCCCCTTCATAGAAGAAGTCGGCGCCCGTGCCGCAGGACTCCAGGGCGATGTACTCCCACACGCCGACCTCGGCACAGATAACGGCGTTGCCCGCGCCGGGCACGCCCTGCATCCCCGTGCGCAGCTCGAGCAGTGGCCAGCCGATCAAGGGGCGGGGGGTTACCTGAAGGCTGTCGCCGGCGTCGAGCTGGGCCGCGACGGGCGCGGAAAACAGCACGCCGGCCGTCGCTACACCGAGCGCCAGCGCGCAAAGCTTCAGACCCGTCATCGCTTTCGAGGTTATGTCTGATTCTCTGCACCCGCAACGACCGGGTGACGGGTTACGGTAGCGCGATGCGAATCGCGGCGATCGATATCGGTTCCAACTCGGTGCACATGGTGCTGGTCGAGGCGTCCGGGGATGGGGTCATCACGACCATCGACCGCGCCAAGGACATGATCAAGCTCGGCGCTGATGTGTTCAAGACGCAAGAACTCGGCAAGGACGCGCTCGAGCGAGCGCACCGCGTGCTGAAACGCTACGTGGATCTCGCCGATCAGCTACGCGCCGACGAGATCCTCGCGGTGGCTACCAGCGCGGTGCGCGAAGCCAAGAACGCCGGAGATCTGCTGGACCCGTTTCGGGAATCCACGGGCGTCACCGCACAACTCATCTCGGGCGAGGAGGAGGCGCGTCTAATCCAACTCGCGGTGCGCCGCGCCATCGAGCTGCGCCGCGAGCGCGGTCTGGTGATCGATATCGGAGGCGGCAGCACCGAGCTCGCGGTGGGAACCGCCGATCGCTACACCTTGGGCGCGAGTCTTAAGTTGGGCGTGCAGCGCCTCAAAGCGACGTTTGGTGACGGCGAGCTAAGCAAGAAGCAAGTTAAGGCGGTTCGCGGCCAGGTGAGAGAACGCGCTCAAGCGGCGATCGCTCAGGTGCGTGATCTGAAGCCGAGCATCGTGATCGGCACATCCGGCACCATTCGCACGCTCGCCGAAGCTATTCTCATCGAGCAGCGAGGCAAGCGCCTGCAGCACATTAACGCAGAGAAAGTAAGTCAAAACGATCTGCGAGCGCTGGTCGAAAAGCTCTCCACGATGTCGATGAAGCAGCGCCTGAGCATCGAGCCGATCGAAGAGAAGCGAGCGGATGCCATTCACCTGGGCGGCTGGATCTTGGTCGAGCTGCTTCACGCGCTGGAGCAAGACGAGTTGACCGTATCGGACGCATCGCTGCGTGACGGCGTCGTGCTCGACTTCTTGAGTCGCAGTGACGCAGCCGTCCGGCAGTCGAGTCTAAGCGTGCGGGAGCGAGCCGTTCGGCACCTGGCGCTGCAGTACGACCGGGGTGGCCCGCAGGACGCACTCATCGAGCGGCACGCGCGCGAGCTGTTTGCGATGACGGCGCGGGATCACCTACTGCCCGTTGGCGACTGCGAGCTGCTCGCCTTCGCCGCGCAGCTGCACGCTATCGGTCGCTACGTCGACTTCAAACGGAATCACAAACACGGCTACTACCTGATACGCCACGCACGACTCCGAGGCTTTACCGACGACGACGCGACCATCGTCGGCCAGCTCGTGCGCTACCACCGAAAGAGCCGACCGGCTAAGCGCCACAAGCGGTATCGGCGGCTGCCAAAAGCCATGCGACGTCGTGTGCGGATCCTCAGCGCGCTGCTCAGAATAGCGATAGCGCTGGATCGCGGCGCGACTCAGGTTGTTCAGCGCATCACGGCCAAGCGGGATGGCAAGACGCTCATCGTGACGGCGCATTGTCAGCAGCCCCCGGCGAACGAGCTGTGGGCGGCGGCTCGTCGCGCTCCGTTCCTAAAGGACGAGCTCGGTGTTGATATGAAGTTCGAGGCAGAGGTAGAGACGACCGCCGCCGACGACTAACAGCGTCGCCGCGGCCTCACACCTCTGTGCTGCCGCATGTTCACGCCGAGGTAGAGTGCGGACGAATCTTGAGCGAATGCCAAAGGCCACCGACGAATAGAGCAATGAGGGTAACGCCGCTGGCATCAAGAGTCCGGGACCATTGAAATTCGTCGCGGCACCTTGAGCCGCAAGGTCCGGTGAACTGGTTTACGCGTCCCCGCAGTTCACGGGCTGTCGGCGCATCCCGTAGCGGTGTATCCATCTGCCATGGGCCAGCGTTCGAAGCGGGCGACCCGCTGCGAGCGGTGTCGGATGCACGAGCGGAGCTGCGTTTGCGCGGACATTCCGACGTTCGACCTGGCGACGCGGGTGGCCGTCGTCATGCATCGTCGTGAACACGACCGTACGACCGCCACGGGGCCGCTCGCCCTCGCGGCGTTGACCAACTCCGAGCTGTTTCTCCACGGTGTCCGTGACGCGCCGCTCGACCTCCGCCACCTGCATCACGACGAGCGCCGCGTGCTGCTGTTGTATCCGAGCGAACACGCGCAGGTGCTCGACGCCGAGCTGCTCCGCGATGATCCGCGGCCGGTGACGCTGGTCGTGCCCGACGGCAGCTGGCGTCAGGCGTCGCGCATTCCGAAGCGTGTGCCGGGCCTGTCCGAGGCTGAGCCGGTGACTCTACCCGTCGGCGCCGAAACGGCGTGGGGTGTGCGCAACGAAACGAAACCGGGCGGGCTCGCTACGTTCGAGGCGATCGCCCGGGCGCTCGGCATCTTGGAATCGCCAGCGGTCGAACGGCGGCTCGCGTCGCTATTCGAGAAGGTCGTGGCCACGACGCTGGCGACGCGCGGCACGGCGCCCGACTCTTCGCAGGTCGATCCCGCGCTCGAGCCACTATCGATCCTGTTTCGCGATGAGCACTTGGTAGCGATCGCCAAGCCGTCGGGCGTCGCCGTGCACCGCGGCTGGGCTCGGGACGGCGTGCCGCTGCTGCAGCGCCTACGTGACCAGCTCGGGCGATTCGTGTTCCCGGTGCACCGACTCGATCGCGGTACCAGCGGAGTGCTGCTGTTCGCGCTGAGCTCCGAAGTGGCGCGCGACCTGCAGGCACAGTTCGAAGCGGGCGATGTCGACAAGCGGTATCTGGCGCTGTGTCGCGGCAACGACCCCGAACTGCGCCGCGTCGATCGCCCGCTGACGAAAGACCCGACAGGTCGATCGCGCGGAGCGAAGAAATACCCAGCGGTAACGGAGCTCCGGCTGCTCGCGACGTTCGAGCGCTACGGATTGTATGAAGCCCGCCCGCTCACCGGACGGAGTCATCAGATCCGGCGCCACCTGCGACACGTGGCGCATCCGATCATCGGCGATGTCGAGCACGGCAAGGGGGAGCACAACCGCATCTTTCGACAGCGGTTCGGCTTCCATCGGCTGGCGCTGCATTGTCGCGCCATGACGCTCGAGCACCCCCGGACCAGCGAGCGGTTGACGCTGCGCGCCCCGCTTCCCGCCGAGCTTTCGGCGCTGTTTCGCGCGCTCGATTTGCCGCTGACGTTCGACTGACCCGGCGCCGCGACCATGGTACGAATGGTCGTGTTTCGGAGTCGATTGCTAGTGGTCGCGGCGTGCTGCTCAGCGGTGTGTCAACCCGCCTTCGCTCAGACGCGGGCCGTCAGCGAAGAGTCGCCGGCGCTCGAGCGTAGCGTTCGACTGGTGCTGGTCGTCGATGATGCCGAAGTCGCGCGGCGTCGGCTGCAGCAAGTCGCGTCGCAGTTCGGGCAGCTTCGTCGTGCGTCAGGGAACACGGTCGAGCTAACCGTACCCAACGCTCGCGTCGATGCGGCGATCGTCGCGATCGACGCCGTGGGCGAGGTAACGTCACAGAACGTCGAGACCAAGGACATCAGCCTGCAGACGGAGAAGTTCCGGGCCACGGTCCGTGCGGCCAAGGCGACGGAAGCCCGGCTCGCGCGGCTGCAGGGCGTCGACGTCACGGAGAACCTGCAGGTCGAGCGCGCGCGCCAGCAGGCGACCCAGCAGGTCGAGCGGTTTCAGAATGCGCTGCGCGCGCTGGAGCGAAAAGCGACCGAAACGGCGATTCGCATTCAGCTTCAGGCGCCGCCGGTCGAGACGTTGACGCCACCGAAGCTCCCGTTCCCGTGGCTGAAGACGCTCGGCCCGCAACAGTTGTTCAACGCCGAACCGCAGACTCACTACGTGCGCGAGCTGCGCAACTATCTGGATGGGGCGATGCGTCTGCAGGGGGTGCACGCGCCTCAGCGCGGCGAGCTATCGGACGACCTGGACGTGCTGAACGCCGTCTTCACCGTGCGCGCGCTCGGCGAAGCGACGCCAGTCGGTGTCTTCGGCGGGTTCGATATGCACCTCGGCGGAGGCACGGGGTTCTCATACGGCGCGCAGCTGCTGGGCGGGGTCGGGTTTCCGATCGGTCAGCGTATCGGCATCGGTGTCGGCATCGGCCCGGGTGTCGACGGCGTGACGTCGCGGGTGCCGATCGGTTTCATGCTGCCGATCGAGATGGAGGTGTCGCTCGATATCTCGTACTTGCTGGCGGCGAAGATCCGCATCCGCGACGGTTGGGTGTTCGGGCCGGAAGAGCGCGACAACGGGTCCGAAACCGCGCCGTTCGGTGACGAACTATCGGCGGCGCTCCATTTCGTGGTCGCCGGACGCGACCGTGAAGGTGGCTATAGCGAAGCGCGTGACGGCTTCGAGTTCGGCGCCGAGTACCGCGAGTTCATGGGTGCTCGCGCGTATCTGCTCACGTTCGGCTACGCCGGTCACATCAGCGATTTTTCGGACCGCGCGCACTAGTGGGGAGCGGCTAGTAGTAGCTCGGTCGAGCCCGGATGTGCTCGTTGACTCGACACAGTGCTTCGACTCGAAGTCCACGCATGGCGAGCAGCGAGTGTCGATGGTCCTCGGGCAGTTCGTACCACTGCCCGGTTGCGCGAAGAGGATTGGTGGACAGTACATCGCTCCATGCAGAGACCTGGCAACCGTATCCGCCCCCAGTCGCGATGGTTGGCTTCGGGCCGCTCGCGAACGTCACGCGGACGCGTAGCATGGGGTTCTTTCGGACGATCTGCCAGTAGTCGGGCGTGAAGGAGTTGCAGCAGCGAGCTTCGGGCTCGCAGGCGACGAGCGTTGCCCACCCGGAGCCGCTCGGCATGAGCCGTCCGGTGAAGCTGGCACGGTTGTCGGACGCCGCCGCTGACGTGCAGTGCGGCAGGTTGCGGATCCATGCGATCGCTGTCGATGCTGCATCGTCAATACGGGCGAGGTCGACCGCGTCGGTGATCCCAGCGCACGGTGGCGGACCGCAGCTCCACAGCGGAGCCGCCACCAGCATGAACCTTAATCGCCACATGGTCATCGCCGTTCCCGCGGCGCTACGCGCTGCCGGTAAGGGCCACCGCCGTACCACTTGCCGCGGCCGTACGGCGGCAGGAAAAAGGTCGGTGACAGTTCCAGCCCGAACGTCCATTGGGGCCTATCACTGCCTTTCAGTCCGCGTCGTCCGGTGGCGAATAGGCGTAGCACCGAGCCAAATTCGAAGATGCGCGGCGTTGCGGGAGGAACGCCGCAGCCGGTCTTCGAGAAGCGCTGGATGAACTGATGCAGTCCGACGAGCGCGGTAACCGTGCCGTGGGCTCGGTCCCCTGCGACCGCGTCACCGAATCCAGTTCCGATGCGCAGTCCCACTCGCCCGCCATGGTTCACCTGTCCTAGGAACGCACTCAGTCCGCCTTCTAGCATCGCCGCTGGAAAACTCGTTGCGCCAGCTCCCCAGGCGCCGACGCGGAGTTCGTAGCGTCCCGAGGTGTACCCTGGCCCGAACGTTGTGCTAGCTGGTGTCAGCTCTGCGCCCATGCCGAGCTGCGCCGCTCCAGCCTTCGACCCGTCGGCCACGGCGGCGGCGCTCAGGTAGTGAGTCGCCTCGACCGCGGAGGGCAGACGCTGAACACGCCACACGGCGGCGCAGGCACCCGAGAGTGGTCCGGTCAGCACGATCTCCTGGGAGTGCGCCATACGCGGCACTAGCAAGCTGGCGACGATGCCCGCACGGATGCAGTGAACGTTCATTTCGGAAGTGTTGCAAAGTCCGCGGCTAGAGCGAGAACTGCGTCGCTCGCATTGCGAAGCCGACGAATGACTGGCGGCGCGCAGCCGCCTCGCCACGCCGCCGAAGTGCTCACATTTCTGCGCGCGAGCGCGCCGAGTCAGCGGGACTGGTAGCGGCCTGAAGCTGCGCACATGCTCGGGCGAGTGGGCATGACTCGCGCGCGGGTTCCCCGCGCCGGTAGCTTTCGAGCAACTCTTTCGAGCGTTGGGCCAACATGCGCCGCACCCGTCGGCGTTCGCCCTTGATGCGTGCGATTTTCATATGGTCGTACGCGGTCGTTTGGTGCCGCATCCACGCGATGACCGCGGCCTCCGAACGTTGCTGTACGGAAATGCGCTTGGTGCGCGCGACGGTGCCCGACCCGACGGGCGTGGCGTGGGCGGTGACGGCTGCTGCGATCGCTTCAGCCAGGCCGTGATGACGTGGAGCGAAGTCCAGGAAGTCGAGCACGGCTTTGCCAAAATCCTCCACATACGCCTCTTGAGCTTGGGCTGCTCGCTTGCGCCCGGCCGCTAGCTTCCTTTGGTACTCAGGGGTCGCGCGCTCGGCCTCGACCTCGGCGAGCTTGGCCTCGATGATCGCGCGATCTGCCCATACGCCGCGACTGAACTTCTTGCGCCCCTTCTTTTCCTGAACCGTCCAGGTTGGACCTGCGGCTTTGACGCGCCGTGTGACCAGCGCGTCGCCCGGCGGCAACAGCGTCCAGTTACTGGGAACGGTTAGTGACTCGCCGCTTTCGAGCAGCACGCTGCGCGGCTCGGGTCCCGGTGCGACCACGCGATTCTGATTCGGCATGTCGGACGCCTATAGCAGGGTCACCTCAGGATTTCCCGAGGGACACGGTCCCGCGCCGCGAGACGTGTTATCCGCCTTGCCATGACGACACCAACGTTGACGCGCCGCGCTTGGATCAGCGGCATGACCGCCGGATGGGTTGCCGGTTGTGGTGGGAATCAGCCAGAAGCCAGCGGACCCCCACCGGTTGGGACGACTCCCGTGCTGCCAGTGGATGGTGACGCGCCGTTCAGCGTGTGGCGTGAAGTGCAAGCGGCACTGCGCGCCAGTCCCGATCATCTCCCGATGCAGGCGGCGAAACTGACCGCTTCCAAGGACGCCAAGGCGCTGTTCGAGTTCGTGCGCTCCCAGGTGTCAACGCATCCAGCCGCGCCGTATCGCACGAGCAGCGACTCGATTCAGCGTTGGGGATGGCGCGGGACGCTGCGCGCGGGTGCGGGGACGCCACGCGACAAGGCGGAGCTGCTGGCGGAGCTGCTGCGCCAAGCCGGTCACGGCGACGCGGAGGTAGTGGCGGTCAATCGCGCGCTCACGCCGGAGCAAGAGAAGGCTCAGCTGTGCAAACCGATCGAGCGGACCTTCGCACCGGCCGTTGACGACGCACGTGGTCAGCAGTGGATGCAGCGACTGGGCTTGGGCGGCCCGCCTCCGGACCAAGAGGTCCCCGATCCCAACGGCTCCAAAGCGGCCGCGTTGGCGCGGGCGGCGGAGCAGGCCATCGGCGAGGTGAAGGGCGCCAGGGCCTACGATTTCGGTGGTTCGCGTCGTGTTCCCGCCGTGCGTGCGACCCTGAACGGCACGAAACAGCTGTTCGATCTGTTCGGGCCGACGCCAGGCATGAGCGCGTCGGACGAGGGCTCGCCTCGCGCGGCGAAGCCGCTGGACTCGGTCGATGTGACGCTGCGAGTCCGCGTTGCGATGGACGGAAAGCCGAGCGATCCGATCGAGCTGGTTACCGGCACGTGGTCGATGGCGGATCTGGTCGGCCGCCGCCTGCACATTCAGATGTTACCGGGTCTCAAGGCGGAGCACGCATACAAGGCGCGACTCAGCGATCTGATGAGCTTTGTCCCGTCGATCGCTCTCGAGGGACCCGACGTCGACCGCGCTACGGCCACTAAGCACTCGGTCAGCGGTGACGCCGTCACCATCGGTGGACGGCGCCTACGTGTGGTGGACGGAAAGTTTTCCATCGAGAACGAGTCGCTGGAGACCGTGCCGGGCGCGATCGCTCGGGTGGCGAAGCTGGAGATCAAGGCCAAGTCGGCGCGGTTTCCCGCTATCGAGCTGGAGGTGCGAGCGCTCGATGCTGCCGGTAAGCCCGTCGATGGTCTCGGAGCCGACGCGTTTCAGGTCACGGATTCAAAGCAGTCGCGCACCGCTCTGCTGACGCGCAACCGCTACCGACCGACGCTGGCGCTGCTGGTCGACACGTCGCTCAGCATGCCCGCAGAGTACCGCGGCGAGAAGATGGACGCGCTGGTCGAGCGCCTGAAGAAGCGCGTCGCCGAGCAGGTACCGGGCGCGCTCGTGCGTTACGTGCCCACCGGGTCGGCGCTGTGGCGCAGCACCGCCGACGCCGCTTCGACCGACGCCGACGCGATCGTCTACCTGTCCGATGGGGATACCTCGGACAAGCAAACGCCCGAGCTGCTCGAGGCGCTGAAGCAGGGGCCGCCGATGCTGTTCGCCGGAGTGACTCCCAAGTCGGTGCGGCGGCTGAAAGCGATCGCGGAGCCCACCGGCTCTCGGCTGGTCGCGGTGGCGGACACCGACAAGGCTCTGGACGAGACGATCAAGATCCTCGAAGCCGCGGCCAAAACCGCAGCATCTTACCGTCTGGAATATCTGACCGAGCGCAAGGGAGCGAACAAGCGTCCGGTCGTGGTGGCGCTCAAGGGTGCGGCGCCGCGCGCGCAGACAGACTACGTCGTGCCGCAGTCACCCGCCGTACCTCGACAGCTCTGCAGCCTCGACGTGGTTGTCAAGGTCGGCTCTGGCCCGAAGCTCGCGCGGCGCCTCGCGGGGTGGGACGCGCGGATGCCCGACCGCCCGTTGACCGAAGCGATCGCCGAAACGCGCGGCGCGATGCTCGGCTC
>JAUIKB010001074.1 GCA_030430975.1 Polyangia bacterium | reverse complement strand
GTATCTGCCGGACTACTTGTTTCTCACCGACCCGACGTACAAGAACACGCATCTCGTGTTCACTCGGAAAAAGAACGCGATGGGGACGTTCGATGACGTCACGCTCGACTGCGTTGGACCGATCTCTGGGTGGACGGCGATTGGCGCCGCGGGCGAATTTGAGTTCGCGCTGGTCGATCTGGTGGTCGGCGGCGCGCCTCAAGGGTCGTGCAACAACGGCGTGCACACCGCGAGCAGTACGACCCCGTTTGGATTGACCGTATGGGGTTGGGACCGGTACGTCAGCTACGGTTATCCGGCCGGCATGAGCGTCAAACCGATCAATACCGTGACGGTGCCGCCCGACCCGTTGCCGAAGTAGCGACAGGGCAGCCGCGGCGAAGGTCGATCAGCAGCATCGTGACTGCGGGCGGTGCCAGAGTGGTGGGCGTCTTGCGCTCGCGGACGGCGTGCGATCGATCAGCAATCCGAAGACGAGCCGGTGTGAATTCGGCGTCGAATAGGGTGGGTTGAACAGGGCCCGTCAGCGAACGCTCATTCACCGTTCATTTTGGCGAGGCTAGACTTACCCGCATCAGTCGCGGGTAAGTGCCAGCGCCGTCAGGCAATTTTGTCTGCCAGTAATTTCACGCGTGCGACGCGCAGAGTGTCTGCGGCGTGATAGGGTCAGGCTATCGGGATCGCTTTTGGCGGTCGAGCCAGCCGAGATCACGATGGGACGCGCTGTTTTGGGCGCGCAGCGGAACCAGTCATGCAGTGGCAAGATCCTGAGGGCGATGTTCGTGCGATCAAGGCAGCAGCCTACGCTGCCTTCGGATGTGCGCAGGAACCGCTGCAGTTCAACTACCAGGGATATGATGCGGTCCTGAAGGCGTCGCGCCACGGGAACCGTGTGGGCGCCAAGCTGCGCGTTCGCGGCAACCTCTACGGAGTTGGCCTGACCATCAGAGCGCGCGGTGCGCTGCACGGCGCGCCGACTAACCAGTCATTCGATCCCCGCCTGGCCGTCAGCGGTTCTCCACAGGACGTCGTTCGCTGCTGGCTTGGGCCGGAGGTGCAGGCGGCGTGCGCCGAGCTACCGATCCTGTCCGTGGAGGCCAAAGCGCGCAACCTCGTGCTCATCTTGCACACGGATGCGGCGAAGTCGCCTGACTACCTGCGCCACGCTGCGTACGCCGCGGTCCACCTGCTGCAGACGCTGCCCGCCGCGATTCAGGCAGCCGGTCTAGGTCACTACCTCGCCGCTGGAACGCTAGCGGCGCATCCGGAAGTCGTTGAGCACCGGAAACGACAAGCCGGCGACAGGCGACGCGAGATCATCACCGCGATCGTGATCGTCGTTGTCTTACTTGGCTTGTTTGGTGCGATTCTGGCCAACGCTATCTTGCGGTAGCTGGGCCACAGCATCCTCGGACGGTGTGAGAGCTCGCGGAGCCCTGCTCAGTGCGCCAAGGGTGCCGTGTTTACGTCGTAGGTTATCGGTCCGGGCCGCGGGCTTCGCGGTCGTGAGCGGTCGCCACGGAATGCGCCCGATCGGGTCGCCGGTGGTGTTCTCAAAGCGCACCAGCTCATGCACGCGTCATTGGCGCTCGACCCACCGCACTGCAGCCGTGGTACGAGTCGTCCCCCCGCGATGCCGATCCACAATCCGCCCGTCCGTCGACCCCGTTCGCTCCGTGCCCACACCAGCATCTGCGCGGCTTGCTTGCTGGTCGCGTGTGGAACACAAACCCCGGCGGCGGCGCCGGTCAGCGAGCCCGCTAAGGCTCCGACGGATAACGAGCCTGCGAAACCGGACGCGGCCGAACCGAAAACGAACGTCATGGCTCAGTTGCTGGAGCGGGAGCTCGAGTCGCTCCCCGAGCTGCAGCCGCTCGCCGCTGCGGACGGCTCGTGGTCATTGAGCGTCCCTTCCAAGACGAAGCCAACCGTTACGGTCAGTGACAAGGACGTTCGGTTTTCAGCCGACATCGGCACCGGGGCAGAGCTCGCTTGCTCGATACGTCTGGCGGGTGTCGATGTCGGTGCGACCACTGAAGGCGCGCTGGCCAGCATCAAGAACATTAGACCGAACGCGGTCGTTCAAGGGTACGGTCCCGTCGACTTCGCCAACGTCGGGATCAGGGAACTCGATCACACCACGATGTCGATCCCCGAACTCGAGTACCGGACGCGCGCCGCGATCGACAACTTCACCCGCATGATGGGTGGCGTCGAGTTCGCGAACCAGGGTCTTGGGGGCCTTGAGCCGGTAGCTCTCCTCCAGCAGGTCAGCCAGGTCGGGCTCGCCCACGTCGGCGAGGCGCACGAGCATCGCCCCGTAGCCGTCGTAGTGCGGCGTGCTGAAGAGCACGCCCGCAGAGGCCTCGATGAGGTGCGGCTTCTCGTCCAGG
>JAUIKB010001073.1 GCA_030430975.1 Polyangia bacterium | reverse complement strand
TGCAAGAAGAAAGAGGAGGAGCCACCGCCGGACCAGTCGTACCAGCAGCCTTACGGACAGCAGCCGTACGGGCAGCAGCCCGGCGGCTACGGGCAGCAGCCTGGCGGCTATGGGCAGCAGCCCGGCGGCTACCAGCAGCCTCCTCCAGCCAACACGGCGCCTCCGGCAGCGACCGGAACGACTTCGCAGCCTGCAGCGTTCGCGTTCCCCTGCCAGGCGGACTCCACCTGCCTGTCCCACAAGTGCAACATGCAGGTCGGTAAGTGTGCTTGGCCGTGCCAGTCAGCCAACGATTGTCAGCCGGGCTTCCAGTGCCTGGCTCCTAGCTGCGTACCCCAGGCCCAATAGCCGGCACGCGGCCCGGCCGCGAACGCGCCCAACAGCCCGCTCCGGAGCCCTCCGAGCGGGCTGTGTGCGTTCGGGTGGACACCCCGAAGCCACGCCCCCATAAGAGGACGGTGACTACTGAAGCTGAGTACCTCAACCGTGTGGCCCCGGAACTCGAGGCGCTGGTTGTTGCGCTCGATGAGCTCGGGGCTGACTTCGAAACCGAACTCGCCAACGACATCATCACGATCGAGTTCGACAACGGGCCGGACTACATCATCAACAGCCATCGCGCGGCACGCCAGATCTGGATGGCGGCCGAGCGTCAGGCGTGGCACTTCGATTTTCGCGCCGAGGCCGCCGAATGGCGTTCGGACAAGGGTGAAGAAGAGCTGTGGGCAGCGCTATCCCAGGTGCTGTCCAAGAAGCTTGGACGCACCGTAGCCCTGACGCGCCCGGCTTCTCTTGCGCGCGACTAGTCACCGCTGAGAGTCAGCTTCAGCAGCTCGTCGCCGATGGTGTGCTCGGTAGCGTCGCCGTCGACCTCGAAAGCCACGTCGGTCGCGAGACACTCGGCGCGGATAACCGACTCGTTGTTCTTAACGATCCCGACCAGCCGCTCGGTTCCGTCGATGCCTAGCCGAACGCGGTCCGTGAACTCAAGCTGGCGATCCTTGCGCAGGGCTTGAATGCGCGACACCACTTCGCGCAAGAGCCCGCGGTCGATCAAGTCGTCGGTCAGTGTCGTGTGCAGCACCACGACGCCCACCCCGCCCGTCTTGGCGGCAAACCCGTCTTTCGCGACGACGGCCACCTGAATCTCCTCGCTCGAGAACTGCATGAGCTCGCCGTCCACCTCAAATGACACGCTGCCGTCCGGCTGGGCGCTCTTCACCAGCTCCGTTCCGTCGAGCTTCGCCAACGCTTTCTTCACCGCCTGTACGCGCTTACCAAGGCGCGGACCAAGAGCCCGGAAGTTAGGCTTCACCTCGAACTCGACCGCCTCATGACTCCCCGACATCGGCTTGAGTTCGAGGACGTTGAGTTCTTCGGTGATCAGATCGGCATAACGCTCACCGATCACCGCCATCAGATCTTCGTCGTTGAATAGAACGTCTGCTTGCGCCAGAGGCTGCCTGACCCGCCGCTTGGCCGCGGTGCGCACGCTCAGGCCAAGACTCACGATGTCGCGCACGGCCCTCATCTCAACGGCCAAGCGCTCATCGATCACCTCCACGTCGGCGACGGGGTACTTCGCCAAATGCACGCTGGGTTCGGCGTCACGCGCGCCAGCATGCACCACCAGGTTCTGATACATCTCCTCGCTGAAAAACGGCACGAACGGTGCGACGACCCGCGCGATCGTCTCCAGCGCTTCATAGAGCGTGGCGTACGCGTCGCGCTTGTCCTGCTCGAGGCCCTTGGCCCAGAACCGACTGCGACTGCGCCGCACGTACCAGTTCGACAGGCCCTCGACCAGCTCGACAAGGCGTTGCGCTGCGTCGTACGGATGAAACCGATCCAGCGCGTCCCGCACGTCGCGAACGGCCAGGTTCAGCTCGCTCAGCATCCAGCGGTCCAGCAGCGCCCGGTCCGCGACCGGGGCACCGGCGTGCCCGTCGTCCGAGGGCGACCAGCCGTCGATGTTGGCGTAGATGGTGAAGAACGAATACACGTTGCGGAGCTTCACCACGAAGTCTTTCTGCAGCATCCGCACGTTGCGTAGGCTGTGGCGCGTGTTGTTCCACGGCGGGCTGGCAGCGTAGAAGAACCAACGGAAGGCGTCGGCGCCGGGCGCCGGCGTATTTTCGTCCTCGATCGACACTCGCTCAGTGGCAGGCAACTCCGGCACCTTCCTTACCAAAGTTTCCACACCGCTTTCCGCTTCACGAAGACCGAGCTGAGCGACCACGTCTGCGTGCACCAACGCCACACGGCGAGGCAGCTTCTTTTCGACGCGGATCTTCACATGCGCGCGCTCTTCCGGCTTGTCCGGACGCATCAACGCGACCTCTGCGCCTTCCTTCAGGTCCATGCCTTCCAAATCTTCGCGACCGATCAGCACCT
>JAUIKB010000048.1 GCA_030430975.1 Polyangia bacterium | reverse complement strand
ATGGGCCCCGATTTTGGCGACAGCCGCAGCGGTATCGCGATCAACCACGCGGTGACTCGGAGTGTGCGTGACAGCGCGGCCCTGCTGGACGCGACGCACGGTGCGGATCTCGGGGACCCGTATTGCGCACCTCCGGTAGACCGCCCCTTTGTTCAGGAACTCGACCGGGAGCCCGGCGCGCTGCGCATCGCACTGATGACATCGGGCGCCGGCGGCGCGCCGGTCGATGCGCAGTGCGAACAGGCTGCGCGAGACGCGGCGTCCTTGTGCGAAGAGCTCGGGCATAACGTAACTGAGGCCGCGCCCGACCTCGGTGCACCGATGGAGCTCACATCAGCGTTCGTCACGCTGTGGGCGTCTGGCGTTGCGGCGACGATCGCCGGCTCAGGCGTGCCTCAGACCAAGGCGCGTGAGCTCGTCGAGCCGCTGACGTGGGCGCTCAGTGAGATGGGTCGCGGCTTTGGCGCGCACGAGTACCTACAGGCGGTCACGTATCTCCAGTTGGTGGGTCGTCGTATGGCCAGGTTCCAACAGGACTACGACGTGGTGCTAAGCCCGACCGTCTCCGAACCGCCGCCGCCCCTCGGCACATTCGCAAGCCCAAGCGATCAGCCGCTGCTCGGGTTCTTCCGTGCCGGAGCGTTCGCTGGCTTCACCGCGCTGTACAACGCTACCGGACAGCCCGCCATGAGCGTGCCGATCGGGGGCGATGACCTGCCGATCGGCGTCCAGTTCGCGGCCCGCTTTGGAGACGAGGCGACACTGTTTCGGCTGGCTGCTCAGCTCGAACGCGCCCGCCCATGGGCGGATCGCCGTCCGCCAGTCTAACGCGACTTCGCCGTCGCGACCCACGATCTGAGGACAGACGAAGTCGCGACTAGCTACAGAAATGGCGATCGGCGTGCGAGCTTAGACTCAGCTCCGATCTGCTCCAGCGCCTTAGCCAGCTCGACTCGACGTTTCACACCGAGTCGTTTGTATGCTTCGCGAAGGTGCGTTCGCACCGTCTCGAAACCGCGACCTAGCTGCTCGGCGATTTCACGGGCCGTTGCGCCCTCGGCGGCCATGATGGCGATCTCGTGTTGGCTCGGCGTCAGAACCGTCCGCGGCACCCGCAGGATGCTCTGACCGTTCTGAAGCTGTACCAAAGTGCCGCTCTCGGTCCCTTGGAGGTCCGTCATGATGACGGCAACGCCATCCAGGGCAAACCGCCGTTCGCGGCGCTCGGCCGCTGGCAAGTCGAGCCATTTCTTAACGGTATTGAGACGCTTGCGCGACAGCCACGCCTTGGCGGCGGCCGTTCGGTACTTGACGTCGGCTCCTTCACCGAAAACGGCGAATGCGTTGTCGTCCAGCTCTTGCCGGGCGGCGTCGTCCGCGATGCCCAGTTCTTGAGCGAGCGGCTTGACCAGCGGTGTGAGCGACGCTCGCTCATCCGCGCTGAACGCCTTGCGCGAGCCGTAGCGGAAGACCCGGATCATGCCGACGAATCGCCGACCCTGATACGCCCAGAAGAACATGTCCTCCGTGAGCGAGAGCGCTCCGCTGACTTCCATGAGCGGGTCTGCTGCCGGCAGCTCGCGGTCGCGACGACTCGTGCGGTTGCGTCGGAACCGTTCGGCGGGCGGTAGCAGTCTAGGGCGTCGGCCGAGCGAAAAGCCCCGAAGTGCCGACTGCGATGGTCGGGTCACGTCGATGTCCGATGGCTGCCCCAGGAGCTCCTGGAATGCCTTGTTTTCTTTTTCTGTGCCGAGCACGTCGACCGAGCTGTACACGATTCTATCTTGCACGCCGTGAAGGTGGACGAAGAGCACAGCGTCGCAGTCGACTTGGCTCTTGATCTCCTTCATGACCCGCCGCCGAATGGCGGTGGGGTCATCTCCAGCTGAAGATATTCGCGGACTCTTTGATCGCGCGCCCGACACTCTCCCGTTGGTGTTGGCCACGCCACACCATGACGCGAAACACGCCTGGAGAACAATGCCCGAGTGAGGTTTTTTTCCGTGGTCGGTTCGGGGGGCCCAAATTGCCTCACCCGTTTGTGTAGAGAATTGCCGTTTTGGCGGGCGTTCCCCTACACGATGTCGATTTTGGGTCGCTCAAACGGGTTATCTCTTCCGTTTGACGACTCCGCGCTGTTCCATGGCTTTTTCCGCTGTTTTTGCCGTTTTCTGGCTTCGCGGGGGGCCGTGCTGGGCCTGAGAACCCGTTCGGGACGTGGCGGGCGCCGGCTGCTGGGCCCGGTCTACCGTATCTGCGCGGGAGTTGGCGGCGGCTGGGGGGCGAGCGGCGGGTTGCTCGATGCCAAGCTTCTTCGCGAGCAAGTCGCCCAAACTGCCTAGGCCCCCGCCCTTCGGACCCTTCGAGTACTCGCGGTAGTTCGACCGCTCGCGGACCTGGGCGACACCCTTCATGCTGAACCGCTGCTTGCCGCTCTTCGGGTCCCGACTCAATAGGACCACGTCGAACTGTTTGCCTACCGGATAGGTGCGGCGGTGATCCGAACCGGGGGGCAAGTCCAACTCGCGGGTCGGTACCAAGCCTTCGCCGGACGCCGTTTCGACCATCACGCCGAAGCTCGTCAGCTTAGTGACGGTAGCGCTCACGACCGTATCGCGCTTCTGCTGAGCGGGTTGCCCGCCTTGCGCAAGGGCCTTGAGAGAGAGGCGCACGCGCAGACCACGCTTGCCGTCTTCGACGCCCAGCACGCGGACGGTCACCTTCTCTCCAACTTGAACGACATCCTCGACGCGTTCGACGCGTCGAGGAGCCAGTTCGGAGATGTGAATCATGCCTTCGACGCCTCCGATGTCCACGATCGCCCCGAACTTTTGGATCGAATGGACGGTACCTTCGATGTCTGTGCCCGCCACCAGCGTTTCTTTCATCTCGCGGGCGCGCTCGGCCATTTCTCGATCGAGCAGAGCCCGGCGCGATACCACCACGGAACGACCATCGTCTCGCACCTCGATGATCAGCACCTGGAGCGTCTGGCCGACGAAGCCGTCGAGTTCCTCGGTATAGTTGCGGTCGACTTGCGATGCGGGGCAGAACGCGCGCGCACCGCCAATGTTGACCTCGAGCCCGGCCTTGACCGCCTTGGTCACGGTCGCTTCGACCGGGATGCCGCCATCCAGAGCCGCCTGTAGAGCGCTGGCGTCTACGGAACCGCGCCCCATCGAAGCGCTCAGCAGCGGGCCGCCATCGGCCTCGGGATCCACCACGGTTGCGCGCAGCGTGTCCCCGACTTTGACCCGAACGGTTCCGTTCTTGTCTGTCAGCTCGAGGCGTTCGACTCGGGCGTCGGTGCGTGCTCCTACCGATAGAAACACGCTGTCGGCGCTGATTTGGATCACGGTGCCCTCGACGATCTCGCCACGCTCGAGCTGCCGCGCACCGCCCTCGGCGGTGCTGTCCATGGATTCCATCAATGATGCGAAGTCGTCAGCCATAAGGCGGCGAGCATACGGCAAGGGGCACCGTTTGCACGCTCTTTCGCCCGCGTCGCTACGTCGGTTTGGCGGTGCCCAGGCGGCCTGCGTGCGCGACGGTCAGCGCTGTCATGTGGACGATCGAGTCGACGTCGGCTCCTTGCTGCAGGACGTTCACCGGTTTGCGCATCCCCAGCACCATTGGCCCGATCGCCGTGGCGCCACCGGTTAGCGATAGCAGTTTGTAGGCGGCGTTCCCGGCGTCGAGGTTTGGAAAGATTAGAACGTTCGCCGAACCCGTGAGGGTCGAGAACGAGTACGGCGTGCGGTCCTTGGCATCCAGCGCGATGTTGGCCTGCATTTCTCCGTCCAGCATCAAGCTCGGGTCCAGTTGTTTGGCGATCCGAGTCGCCTCGGCGACCTTGCGACTTTGCGGGTGCGGAGCGTCGCCGAAGTTCGAGAAGCTGAGCATCGCGACGCGGGGTTCGATGCCGAGGTCCCGAACCGCCTGAGCCGCCAGCAGCGCGGTTTCCGCAAGCGTCTGAGCGTCCGGGTCGATGTTGATCGTTGCGTCAGCGAGGAACTTCACGTCGCGCTTCGTCACCATCATGTACATGCCGGCAGCTCGCCGCACACCCGGCGCGACACCGATGATCTGCAGCGCCGGTCGCACCGTAGCCGGATAGTCTTGGCTAACGCCGGCTACGAAGCCGTCGGCGTCGCCCTGGTCCAGCATCATCAAGCCAAAGTTCGTGCGCGAGCGCCGTATGGCCTTTTGTGCGTCATGATGCGTGACTCCGCGCCGGCACCGCTTGGCCCAGTAAGCGTCCACGTACTTGTCCACGTGCTTCGATGTTGCGGGATCGACGACGTCGAGGCTCTTCGCATCCAAGCCGAGCTCGCCAGCGCGGGCCCGCACCGTGTCCGGGTCACCCAGTAGGATCGGAAAGGCGATACCGGCTTCTGTCACGGCTTGCGCGGCGCGCAGAATATTGTCGTCGTCGCTCTCGGCGAACACGATCCGTTTGGGATCGCTCTTGGCGGCGGCGGTCACGTTCCACATTACTCGACGTGTAGGCGAGACCTTCAGGTAGAGCTGCTCACGGTATTCGTCGGTGTCGAGGGGGCTCTTGGCCACGCCGCCGTCGATCGCGGCTTGGGCGACCGCAGGTGCGACCCAATACAGCACACGATTGTCAAAAGGCGTGGGGATGACGTACTTGGGGCCGAACGAAAGCTGTTCCTTTCCGTACGCGCGGAGCACGGTGTCGGAGACCTCTTCGCGTGCCAGCGCTGCGAGCGCTTTGGCTGCCGCAAGTTCCATCTCGTTGGTGATGCCGGTCGCGCCAACGTCCAGCGCACCGCGAAAGATCGCCGGGAATCCCAATACATTGTTGACCTGGTTCGGATAGTCGCTGCGGCCCGTAGCGACGATCGCATCAGGTCGTGCGTCGACGGCATCTTCGTAGCTGATTTCGGGATCGGGATTCGCCAATGCGAACACGATCGGGCGCTGCGCCATCTGTTTCAACATGGCTTTGGACACCAGGCCGCCAGCGGCTAATCCGATCATGACGTCAGCGCCTTTGAGCGCGTCGGAAAGGGTCCGGCGCGAGTCGGACTCGGGTCGGGCGAACGCTCGTCGGAATTCATCGAGGTCGTCGCGACCGTCGTGAAGGACTCCGTCGATATCAACCATGGTGATGTTTGCCTGGGAAACGCCCAAGCGGCACCACATCTGCATACAAGACGTGGCCGCGGCTCCGGCGCCGATGCACGTCACCTGGATTTCGTCGAGTTGCTTGCCCTGGAGTTCTACGGCGTTCATCAGCGCTGCGCCGCTGATGATCGCGGTGCCGTGCTGGTCGTCGTGGAACACCGGGATGTTCATCTGCTCGCGGAGCGCGCGCTCGATGACAAAGCACTGCGGCGCTGCGATGTCTTCGAGATTGATGCCCCCAAATGTCGGTTCCATCGCTCGAACGATCGCGATCAGCTGCTCTGGGGTGTCGACGTCCAGTTCGATATCGAAAACGTCGATGTCCGCGAAACGCTTAAATAGAACGCCCTTGCCTTCCATCACCGGCTTAGCCGCACGCGGGCCTATGTTGCCCAGACCGAGAACGGCGCTACCGTCGGTGACCACGGCAACTAGGTTTCGTCGGGCGGTGAAGAGATCCACCAAGTCCGGGTTGCGATGGATCTCGCGGCAAGGTTCCGCGACACCAGGCGAGTACGCGAGCGAGAGGTCGATCTGGGTTGCGACCGGCTTCGTCGGAATGACTTCGATCTTACCGGGCCGACCCCGAGCGTGGTACCTCAGGGCATCTTCGCGTTTGGACATCCGCCGATGCTTGCCGGTCGCCTAGGTCACGGTCAAGGCTGCTTGCCAGCTTCAGAACCTTTCCAGCTCTGGGCTTTGTGCTGCCCATCACAGAAGGGCTTGTTGCCCGAATGGCCGCAGCGGCAAAGCGCCGCCGTTTTACCCTCGGCAATCTTCAGGACGTTGCCCTGGGGGTCGGTGATCTCCAAGGGGCCTGCGATGAGATACGGGCCGTCACTGGCACATTTGATGTCTGTCATGGCCCCACTACAGCACAAAGACGGAGCGGCTGGTGGACGGTGTTGGGCGCCGTCCAGCGCGCTAGGCTCGGGGAGCTTCGACCATGGCGGGGAATGACGAACTCACGGTGGAATTGGAGCGGGCGCTACTCAAGGCGCTGCGCGAGACCTACGCTCACCTGAACGGCACGTACTTTGACTGGTCGCTCAAGCCGCCGGTGTTTCGTCTGACGGACGCGAGTCAGACACTGGGCAGCTGGGTGAGTGCGACGCGCGGCCTGGAGCTTTCCCGTCGCCTGTTCGTCGAACACGGCTGGGGCATCACCGTCGAAGTACTGAAACATGAGATGGCCCATCAGTACGTCGACGAGGTGCTCTCGATCGTCGACCAAAGCGCCCACGGTCCCGCCTTCCGCGATGTGTGTCGCAGGCGTGGAATCGATGCGCGGGCCGTGGGGTTGCCAGGTGCGACAGGGTCCGCAGAGCTACCGATTCTGGACAAGATAACCAAGCTGCTGGCCCTCGCGGAAAGCGCCGAGGTGCACGAAGCCGAGGCGGCCATGGCAGCTGCACGGCGGTTGATGCTGAAGCACAACATCGAGTCGGTGACGGAAACGACCAACTACGTTTTCCGACATGTCGGGCAACCGACGGGCCGGACGCCCGAGCACGTGCGCGTGCTAGCGATGATTCTCGATCAGCACTTTTTTGTCGAGGCGGTGTTTGTGCCGGTGTGGCGACCGCTCGAAGGCAAGCGGGGCAGCGTTCTGGAAGTGTGTGGCGCGCTCGAAAACGTTGAGCTCGCCGAGTACGTGTACGCGTTTCTCTGCAGAACAGGCGAGCGGCTCTGGAAGAGCTATCGAGTAGAAAACAACGTACGCTCCAATCGCGAACGTCGCACGTTTCTAGCGGGGGTCATGTTCGGGTTCATGAGCAAGCTGGACAGGGAAACCAAGCGTCAAGCCAGCAAAGGACTCGTATGGGCCGGGGACCCGAAGCTTCGCGACTTCTGGCGCGGTCGGCATCCGCACGTCCGGACGATGCGGACGACAGGAAACCGGCGCACGGCGGCGCGCGACCACGGCCGCGCGGCGGGCGAACAAATCGTCCTACATCGAGGGATTTCGCGCGGTTCTTCAGGCGGACGCCCCAAGCAGCTGAAGTGACGCGCGCCAGCGACTGGCCAACATTCACCAGCGTGGTGGGCGCGTGCGCTAACCGGTCAGTATTGCGGCATCTCGGGGTCGACGTCACTCGCCCACGCGGCAATACCACCGGACAAATTGAAGACGTTGCGGAAGCCCTGTGACACGAAGTGCTCGGCGGCCTGCGCGCTGCGAATACCGTGGTGGCAGTAGAATACGAGCGGTGTTTCCAGATCGAGATCGGAGATGTAGGCCATCGCCTCATCGTCGAGCATCTTGCTTGGCGAGATTTCGCAGATCGCACGTTCCCGATCCGTCCTCACGTCGAACACTTCGACGGCGCCGCCGTCGAGCTTCGCTTTGAGCTCGGTTGGGGAGAGCGCCTGCACCTGCGGCGGAGCGTTCGGGTTGTCGATCTTGAACGCCGGTCCGTCGGGAGTCTCGACGCAGTCGATCCGGACACCGTTGGCGCGTCGCGCGCTCGTCCGATCGAAGACAAAGGTAAGTCCTCGCCGTTCGACGCTGACGTCCTCGGCGTTCTTGGGTCCAAGCGCAAGGTCGTTTCGGAACGAAGCGTCGATGGTCAACCGGATGCATTCATCGTCACCCTCGAGCGCGGCGGCCAGTGCTTTGGCGGCACTTTCGCTGACCTCGAGCTCAGGCGGGGATACCTCGCCGCGCTTGATGCCTAGCGTCGTGTCCAGGTCACCGGAGTCGAACATTCCTTTGATGATGTCGCACCCGCCGACGAACTCGCCTTTCACGTATAGCTGAGGGATCGTCGGCCAGTCGGAGAACTCCTTGATGCCCTGACGGACTGCTGGGTCCGTCAACACGTTCACGGTGGTGTAGTTCGACATGTACTCGTCGAGGATACCGACGACCTGTGCGGAGAAACCGCATGCCGGCATGTGGCGTGTACCCTTCATGAACAGGACCGCGTGGTCACTCTTGATCTTCTGTTCAATGCGGGCTTTGAGCGCTTCGTCCATGGCCGAGCCATAGCGCCATGCGTGGTGTTCGACAAGCGCAGCAACGCGAACCGGTACGTCTGGACGTGACGCCAGTGGCTTTCGGCGCAATATCCTCCGGTATGAAGGAATCAGGCTCCGATGAGTCACGAACCGATGTGGCCCCGACGCTCAACGCCCAGCTGGGCGGCTACAACGCCATGCTCGGATTACGCTTCGTTAGCGCTAGCGATCGACGCGTTGAGGCTGAATTGACGGTTGAGCCGAAGCACTGCCAGCCATACGGGATTGTCCACGGTGGCGTGTACTGTTCGGTGATCGAAACCGTGTGCTCCACCGGAGCGGCGCTCAACGCTCTGTTCAAGGGCAAAGGGGCGGTCGGACTCGAGAACCATACGAGCTTCATCCGGGCGACGCGAAGCGGCAGCCTGCGCGTCGTAGCGTTGCCGATCACCAACGGCCGCTCAACCGCGGTGTGGGAGGCGACCGTGTACGACGCAGAACAGCGCGTGGTAGCGACGGGCAGGGTACGGCTGTTGTGCGTCGAGCCGGACCGCGCGATCGACGGCAAGACTGTCGTCGCTAGCGGTACGTAGTGTTCGGACGGTTCAACGCGCTCTCGAATCGTCGGCAAAGCAGGCGCAGCTGCTCAAGCTTCAAGTGGGGCGACGGAGCGCGGGCGGTCACGCGCGAAGCGTCGAACGAGATGTCGGACAGCGACGCCTCTTTCAGCTCGGCGACGCGGGCGGAGCGTTCGGCGTCGGAGAGATGGATGCCGGTTGCGGTGAGTTCCAGCGCTCCCCCTGCGTCGACGGGATTGAGCGCGATCTCGAGCAACGTTCGGCGCTGCGTCCAGCTCACTCGCCAGCCACGCGGCGATCGCTCCAGTCGCCCGTCAAGCTCGCTGGCAAGGCGTTCAAAACGCCTTTTGAGCTGAGTTAGCGCCTGAGCGCACGCCGCCGCCGCCCGCGCCGCCGCTACCAGCTGGTACGCAGACCGGGTCGTTCCCGTGACGGTCGTTTTCGACTCCGCCATCGAGACCTCGAAATCGCCTGCGGCCACAAGCCGCCGCTGCACCGCCGGTGACAGGATCGCCGCCAGGACTTCTGGCTGCGTTGCGAAGCTCTCATAACGAGCATCGAATTCGGTATTGTTGGTCAGGACGCCAGTGGCCGATCGGCGCCCAACGGATACGCGACGACGCGGCGCGATGGTCGCGTCGAAGCCGTCGACGGTGGACGCCCTAACCGTAATGGTGGCCACGCTAGTGTTGATGGAGCGGGGCGTCAGCACCTCGCAGGGTAGCCCGCGAACCTTGGCTAGAATCGCGAAGTACTGGTCATCGCTACGCTGGCGCTGTAGCCGGCCGCGGAGCAGCTCGACGACTTTCATCGCCATGTCGGCCCGCTGCCGCTGGATGCGACGCGCGCGCACCAGAGTCAAGGCGATCACACCCGCGTACACGGAGCTAGCGGCTGCAGCGAGAGCTATGCCGGCGGCGCTCATGTATCAGCGTCTATGGAAGCAGGTCTGCGCGGTCGGCGAACGCTTCGTAGGCGGCCGGGTCGGTTGCCGAGTCGAGCGTTAACGTGCCTTGGACCACCACGCCGGTCTGTGGTTCCAGAGGGTTGGGGAGGGCCCACGTGGACTCGCCCACCACGCGCGGCGGCGCATCGACGGGCAGCTGATGGTCGACGCTCGCGTCCAAGGCTCGCCCCCGCAGAGCCAAGTTTGACTGCACTGCATCGGAGGCGTTGTACACGCAGGCTTGCGCCGACCGCTTCACGCCGCTGCCGGTGACTTTCAGGTTGCAGGTGCGTACCGCACTGACCGCTCGCAGCAGCCGGGAGAGGTAAGGGGCCTCGTCTTCACGCAGCGCGTCTTTGAGCTTGAGCGCGGCTTCCTTGGCTCGCGCATCCCCGAGGTAGGCGAGCAGCATCGCCCCGTGCAGGCGCACTGGGCGGTTATTGGCGTTAAGGAGCAGGGCGATCTGATCGGCGGTGGCCGCGCCGCGACCGTCCCGTCCGATGCGGTCTTTGACCGGATTCTCGACCGCATAGGCCGAACCGCGCGCCTCGACGGACCACTTGATCGCGGCGCCGGGGCTGAGCGGACCCTCGAAGTACACGGCTCGCGCCTGGCTTGGCACGAGCTTGTTGGACGGCGGCGGCTCAACGTCGAAGAACTGCACGACCAGGCTCAGCTCGTTCATCTCTTCGTCGCCGTTGTTCACAGCGGCGAGGTCCAGCGACATACGCTTGCGGGTGCCGTCTCGTCGCACGCGCCGGTTGAAGGTCAACAGCGATAGCTTTGGAAGCCCGCGACTCCACATCGGCGATTCGCCGTGCTTGCACTGGCATGCGCCGCCGCTTTGGGCGACATCTCCGGACGGTATCGTGCGCTTGGCGGTTGGTTCGGGTTTGCGCCGCGGCGCGGGCGGTGCGGCCTTTTTCGGAGGCGCGTCCTCGGGCACCGAGCGGTCGGTGAGCTCGGGTTCCAGCGGTCGCGAGCGATCTCGCACCGAGTCACGCGCGGCGATGCGCCCGCTGCGATCACCGTTGGTCAAGACGTACCGCACGGTTAGCACCGCGCCGAGCAGGCACGCGGTCATCGTGATGGCGATCGCGGTGGTGGTGCGCGGCAGCAGCGCGCCTAGAGCCGTCCAATCGATCGCGTCCTTTTTCTTTGGTGCTGCTCGACTGCGTGTTCGAACCAGGCCCGGATAGAACGCGGCTAGCTCCATGGCGAACGCCTCACGTACGCTGCGGGGACTGCGCCCGCCTGCAGCTACGTATCGATCCGCGAGCAGGCCGATGCCGAGCACACCCGAGGCGCCGGTTGCACCCACCAGCAGCGTGGCGATGGCTCCCGCGCGCGGCGAGATGCGCGGGACGGTGATGGCAGCAGCCAGGACGGTGACGACGATTGCCGCCAGCGCCGCGACTCGAATCACGCCGCGCTGCCGCTGCCGTTCCGCGAAGTCCGCCGTGTCACCGCTCGCGAAGCGATGGAGCGACAACCGATTGTGCGGGGTGACAGCGGCATCGATGTGGAGCCAGAGCTGATCCCCCTCAAACCGTGCCTCGAGCACGTGCGACCACGGAACAACGACTCGGGTGTCGGTGGTCAGTGCGCCGGTTGCGTAGCCGGCCGCGAATGCACCGACGCCGTGGTAAATCATTACCAAGCCCGAGTCGGTGCACTCGAGTTCGATCGAACCGATGGCATTGCTGCGCTCGGTGGCCGTCGCGACGGCTCGGACCAGCATCGCCGGGAGACTAGCCCGAAATCGCTGGTTTTTCCCGCACAGCCTCGGCGTTGCCCACGGTTATTGAAGCAGGCCCTCAGGTATCGCGGCTGGCGTGGGAATTTCCGAATGAAGCTCACGGCTTAGCCATTCGATCGCGCCGCGCTTACGAGCGTCATCGGGCGCTGCGATGAGTTCTTCCAGCAGCGCCACAAGCTGCAGACTCAGGGCGCACTGGTCGATGATCGCTTTGCCGAAACGTTGATCGCCTTCGCCGTTTTCGAGTCGCTTGAAGGCGTGTTCGATGGCGTCGACGCCCGCCGACAGCCCAGCGCTTAGCGCGGCTTCCGAGGTTTCGGCCTGCGCGAGCGCCTCTCGCAGGTCGGCGATGAACGCCCGATGCAGCCCATACCGTTGTGCGTCTCGCATCACCTGCTGAACGAGGACGTTATGAGTGCCCTCCCAGCTTTCGAGCACCATGCAGTCGCGGAACAGTCGGACGAGCGGCGAAAACGTTTCGATGGCTCCGTTGCCGCCGAGCACCTCGATCCCCATGCGCACGACGTCCGTGTTGCGGATCGCCGTGAAGTATTTGTTGACGTTGACTCCGACGCGCCAGGCGGCGATCTCGTCTTCGCTCGCTTTGCCGAGCGCCATGCGATCCGCTTGCGCCGTTAGTCGAAGCGACGAAGCCGCAGCGGCCATCGCCTGAGCGTCCATCGCCGCCAGTGTTTGTTGGACGAGAGGATACCGAGCGATCGGGTTGCCGAAGGCTCGACGATGCTTGGCGTAGAACGCAGCCTCGCGATGTGCCGACCGCATCGATCCGGCGCAGCAGATGGCGTTGAAGATCCGTGAGGTGTTGAGCACGTGCTCGACGACGTTCTTGAAGCCGCGCTCGATATCCCCGAGTTGTTCGGCGTAGGCCCCGTCAAAGTCGGCCTCAGCCGACGCCATCGCGCGTGTGCCGAGCTTGCGCTTCAGTCGCCGAACCCGAAAGTCATTGGTTTCACCGTTGACCGTCCGCGGCACAAGAAACAAGCCGAGACCACGTGTGCCTGCCGGCGCCGAATCAGGACGTGCAGTCATGAGAAAGAGCTGCGCGTCGATTACGCTACAGAACCATTTCTCACCGTGGATACGCCATGAGCCGTCTTCGTGGCGTTTGGCAACGACCGCGTTGGCGCCAACGTCCGAACCACCCTGAACCTCGGTCAGGAACTGGGATGCGTGGGTGCGCTTTGAGTAATCGGGGGACAGCAGGCCCGGCAGGTAACGCTGCTTTTGCGACTCGCTGCCGACGCGTTGAATGATCTTGATGAGACCTGCGGTGCAGGCGAGCGGGCAGTTGTGGCCGTGCTCGCCGGTCTGCGCGAGCAGGTAGAGGAGCCCCATTTGCAGGGTCTCGAAGCCGGGCTTCTCATACAGACTGAGGACGCCGGTGTTCCACACGTGGCTGCCGGCTTCGTGATAGCTCGGATGGAAGACCACCGATTCGGTGCGTCGCCCGAGGCCATCGTAGCGCTCGAGGCGTGGCAGGTTATCGTCGTGGTTGGTGTCGGCGCTCAGGCGGCTAAGCTCGGTCCCAACGATGTGCCCGGCGTCGGCGAGGCGGTC
>JAUIKB010001072.1 GCA_030430975.1 Polyangia bacterium | reverse complement strand
GGGCCTGATCGCCGATCGCCATTGACCCAGCGCGGTTCGCGCATCGCCGAACTCGCAAGTCCCGGACGTCGACGCACGAATCGCCAGGACCGATACCATTGCCGCCAGGACCGGCGCGGTCGCGATAGACAGCACCGTGATCGCCGCCGTCAGCACGGTGAGGATCAGGTCAGGCTCGAACTCGAACTCAAGAAACGGCACCGTGAGAATTGCGATGATCGCCGGCAGCCACAGCACCGCGAGCACGACGACACTCGGCTTCCAAATCCGTCCACCCACAACGAACCCCCGCCGCAAGATATCCGTCGCGGAAACATTCCGCAGTGCCAGGCGCTCGACTACCACTCCCCAACCTCCGCCGTATTACGCTTCGTCCCCATAAGACCCCGTCTCAGCTGTCTAGCGGCACTAACCCTTTCCGTGTCCACCGGTCAAGGCAGCGCCTTCGAGACGGGCGGCATTCTCCCGACCATTTCTGGCGGCAGCAACGTGCTCGACTTCGACAGCTAGCTCAACTTCATCGAGACCTGGTTCGAAAGCGAACAGACTCAACCTCGGCTGACCGCGCCACCGCAAGCCGCTGCTCACTGACACTACCTAGTCAAACCGCTTAGCCGATCCGCTGCAGCACCGATCGATACACGCGCAGCGTCTGTTCGGCCCCGCGTTTCCACGTGAATTCTGCGGCCCGTTTCAGTCCGGCGGCGCGCTTGGTCGCGTGCAGCTCATCATCGTTTACCAATCGCCGCACGGCCTGTGCGATGGAGTCGTAATCGGTCGGATCGACGCTCAATCCTCCGTCACCGCTGATCTCCGCGGGCGCGCCGCGGTTCGACGTCACCACGGGCGTCCCACACGCCATGGCTTCCAGCGCCGGCAAACCGAAACCCTCGTACAGGGATGGGAACAAGAACAGTCGCGCCGCGCTGTACAGCGCGCGTAGCGTCTCACCGTCCACGTGCTCCAAATGCACAAACCGCGACGCCACGTCGGGTCGCATAGCCAGTCGATTGAAGTCGCGAGCCGGACCACGCTGAAACCGTCGCACGATCACAAACCGTACATCCGGGCGGTCCCGACACGCACGCGCAAACCCCTCGAGCGCTCCGTAGTGATTCTTGTACGGCGACCCTTGACCCACCACGAGCACATACGGGTGCCGCCCGCCGATCAACGGTTCGACCTTGGCCCAAGCCTCTTCATCATCGACCGGCGCAAAAAACGGATCCACTCCGTTGTAGCTAACGTGGACCTTCGATTTTTTCTGGGGAAAATACTGTTCGATCTCGTCCCGCGAATGCTCGGACACCGTGAGCAGCGCCTCGGCGTCCCGAACGGAGGCGGGGATCAATCGCCGGTAAAACGTCCCGGTCACGAGCTTCCGCCAGCGGCTGTCCGTACAGTACGACGGATCGATCAGCCACATGATGTCGTGAAGCGTGAACACGGCCGGTACCGGGAGATTCGCGGGCAGAATATTGAACGGAGAGTGAAACAGATCGACGCCGTCGAAATCGAGCGCGCGCGCCAAAGCGAACCGGGTGCGCAAGCTGTTCGGCGCCGCGCCAAACGTTTGCACCCGCACGCCTTCGACCGGAGGCGCGACACCCGGCAACATCACGAGCTGAAGTCGCAATTCCGGCGCCAGCACCCGGAGATTCGTGAGCAGGTGTTCGGTGTAACGACCGATGCCGCTCGTCTCGGCCTGGAGGTACCGAGCGTCGATCATCACGCAGCGGTCGCCACCTTTCGCCATGCCCGCCGTTCGTAGGCGCTAGCGACCCGCAGCGCAAGCCGCTTGCGGCCCCCGCCCCGCCGCGACAGATTGGGCTCATGGCTTCTACGACCCCGCTCCGCTTGGTATCGAGGCATCGTCTAGCGGCGGTCGGCCTGCTCACCCTATCGGGCCTGTGGATCGGTTGCGCTGACGACGCTCCCCCCTCCGAACCCGGTGGTTTCAACAACGGCGGCAGCAGCGGGTCGGGCGCCAGCTCCGGCAGCGCCGGAACCAGCGGCGACGGCGGGGTTGGCGGCAGCAGCGCCGGCATGGGAGGCGCCGGCACCGGCGGCGTCGCCGGCTCCGCGGGCAGCGGCGGCACGGGCGGCAGCAGCAGCGTCGGCGACTGCAGCGTGCAGTTCGAGTTCAAACCCGAAGCCGGCACGACGGTCGCCTCGGTCGCCGTCGCCGGCGAGTGGAACGGCTTCGACGAAATGGCAATGCAGCTGAGCGGTCCCGACTCCAGCGGCGCCAGGTCCAAGGTCAGCCTGACACGATCCGTGCCGAGCTCGACGCCCGTTACACGGGCAAGATGCTGCTCGCCGAGGCCAATCAGTGGCCCGAGGACACCCGCCCATATTTCGGCGACGGCGACGAATGCCACATGGCGTTCCACTTTCCGCTGATGCCG
>JAUIKB010001071.1 GCA_030430975.1 Polyangia bacterium | reverse complement strand
ACAGCTTGACTGCAATCATGGAGATCGATGGAGCAATCGCGACGGCGCTTGCCGATCACGAGAGCGGCATGACGCTCGGAACCGCTGGCGGTGGCGCTAATTTCGACGTCGAACTTGCCGCTGCTGGCAACACCGGTGTTGTTCGAACCAAGCTAGGGGTGATGGACTCGCTCAAGATAACCGGTGGGATCGAGGACATTCTGATAACCCTCGAGGACCAGTACCACCTCATCCGGCCATTGCGAAAACACTCTCAGCTCTTCCTGTACGTGGCACTGGACCGAAAGAAGGGCAACCTAGCCTTGGCGCGTCTCAAGTTGGCGTCGATCGAATCCGAGCTGGCCGTTTAGATCCAACGTTCCGGTCGCGCGGGGGGGCCTCGTTGTCTAGCGCGCTACAATGCACTTAGTCGCTACGCAGGATGCGCAGGTCAGACCTCAGGATGTATCCGTCGTCGCGGCGTTTCAGCGTTGCCTTAAGGCCCATCTTTCGCAGTGTGCCCACCGCCATGTAGACGCGGTCGGCGCCAGCCTGCGTCTGGATCCGCTGGTCGGGCCAACCCGCGGCGACCAGAGCGTCTACACCTAGCGGCTTCTCCGGACTGGTCTCGTGCTGGTCGATGAGCGCGGCCAGGATCAGCCGCGGCGCCTTGCGCGTCGCGAGCGCAACGCGCTCACCGCCGTTGTAGGAAAACCATCTGATCGCCGGACCGACGCACAATGGCGTGCCCTCCACAGGACCGGGCATGAGGGAGCTCGTTCGCATTACGGCAAGCGGTGGGGCACTGCGGCGCCTATCCCCAAACCGGTGTCAGCCACGGCAAGCGCTTCTCGACGCGCGCGTGTACCACGTCGTCGAAGTGCTGTTTGATCCGGGCCGTGACGGGACCGACTCCGCCGGCTCCTAGCGTTCGGCGATCGACCGACTGCACGGGCGTGACCTGCGCTCCGGTGCCGCACAAGAACATCTCGTCGGCGACGTAGAGCTCCGTACGTCCGATCGGCCGCTCTACAAATTCGAGGTCGAGGTCCTCGGTGGCCATCGCGATCAGGCTACGCCGGGTGATCCCGTCGAGGTTGTCCTCGGTGCTGGGCGGGCTGTAGAGCACCCCGTCGCGAACGATAAACACGTGCTCGGCGCTGCCCTCGCTAACCTTGCCCGCTTCGGTCAAGAAGATCGCCTCCGTGAACCCGTTGTCCATAGCCTCGCGGCGCGCTAGCGCGCTGTTAAGGTAGGCGCCAGTCGGCTTGGTGCGCGACGGGATCGCGTTATCAGCGACCCTGCGCCACGAACTCACACAGACATCGATCGCATCCTTGTCGATGTATCGACCGAGCGGCATGCAGTAGACGATGAACGAGCTGCTGTCTTCGTCGAGGATCGGCGCGAGCGCCGTGGAGTTGTGAATCAGTAGCGGTCGAACGTAGACGTCTTCGCGGATCGTATTGCGTCGCAGCAGGTCCAAGACGATCTGCGCAGACTCCGCCGCCGGTGGCATCCGCAGATACAGGATCTTGGCGGAGTGGGCGAGGCGCCGCATGTGTGCGTCCAAACGGAACACGTGCACCTGCTTGCCGTCGTCCGCGACGTAGCCGCGGATGCCCCCAAAGCAGCCCATGCCGTAGTTGAGCGCTCGCGAGCGTACGCTCACCGTCGCCTGATCGTCGTCCACCCATTCGCCATCGACGTACGTGACTCCCATAGCCGCAAGCATGCCAGATATCTGCGCGTGGTTAGCGCTAGGTCCACACGATTTCGCAGGCGTGGTACGGTCGAGCCATTCCGGGACCGAAGCGGAGGTTGGTCAAATGACAGCGATGCCAGCGTGGGTTGATGCGGCGATCAAGCCGCTGGACAGCGACCCGAAAGACATGAGCTGGCTGTTGGTCAACGCGAAGCTCAGCTGGAAGCGCAGCGGACCTGGCGAGACAGTGACCTGGGTGCGCCAGGCAGCTGACCTGGCGCGACAGCAAGGCGATCACGCGCGGGCTTCGGGCCTGGCGGCGGCTGCCAAGGAAATCGAGAAGCGCGTCCCGACGGCAAACTCAGGGCTGCCACGCCGCGCTCTTGCGGAAACCGGACGGTACGTCGTGACGCCTGACGCCCCGACGCAGATGGGCGATCTCGACGACGGCTTGGTAGCGCAGACGGTGCCGCCGGAACCGAAGAGCCAGCCGCCCGATCTGGAAAAGGCGCGACACAAGCCGGTACGACCGGACATACCGATCACGGCTCGGGACGGCGAGGAAGGCACGTTGGTGATGACACCGGCTCCAGAGCGAGTGACTTCGTAGTCGGTTCCCGCCCCTCGGACTCGGATTTCGGTGGGGGAGTGGGTGATCGAGTTGTTGCCGTTGGCGCCCAGAATATCGATGCCGTTTTGGGCGTATACCAGGCGGACATCGTTGTCC
>JAUIKB010001070.1 GCA_030430975.1 Polyangia bacterium | reverse complement strand
CGTGCCGCGAACCGCGCTGCAACGCGCCGTCGACCAGGCGGACGGGCTTCGTCGGGAACTCGAACGACGCCTTCAGCCCGTGGTCAAGATGCGAGTCGATCCGACGTTGGTCCACGTCGTGTGTTCGCTACTGGCTGGGACATACGCACACGAGCGCTAGCGCTTGGGCGGCGCCGTCTCCTTAAACGCATCGAGCTCCTCCAGGCGCTGTCGCCAGGCGGCTAGCTGCGGCGTTTCGTCGAGCGGCACCGCGGTTAGATGGGCGTAGGTCAGCGACGCTCCGAGGGTGACGTCAGCGATGGTCGGTTCACCACCTAGCAGAAACGCGTCTGCTGCAGCGCTGCCTCGACGACCGCAGCGTATCGCCGGTAGTCGGCCAGCGCGGACTCGACCGCTTCGGCATCCGGCGTCTCACGGAACAGGTGCTGAAACGTCAGCGTGCCAAGCGGTGGCGCCAGGTGCGCCGCGTCGAAGAACTGCCAGCGCAGCACTTGGTCGAGCTGTCCCTGCGGGAGCGCCCGAGTGCCGGACGCTAGGTAGTGCGCGATCGCGTGGGACTCGAGCAGCGCGCCACCGTCGTCTTTGACCAGAGTCGGCACCTTGCCCATGGGATTCAGCGCCAAGTACTCCGGCGTTCGGGTTTCGCCCTTGGCGAGATCGACCACGGTTTCGTCGACTTCGACGTTACAGAGCCGTGCGGCGATGCGCGCGCGACGCGCGTTGGGCGAAGCAGGGTGGATGTACAGCTGCATGGGCGATGTCCTTCCTCGTTGAGGCCGGCAGCTTGGTGAATTCATCGGCGACCGGCCATGCCTACGCGCAGATACAGCGTATGTAGAAATTGAATAGCCTGGGCGCCGGAGCGCCCGCTGATGCCGACGCTTGGCTCAGCCTGATAGATCCCCCGCTGCGTCGGCCAGCATCGACCGAAACCAGGTGTGTCCAGCATCGTCCGTCTTTGAATGGTGCCAGACACATTCGATGTGGAATTCCGGCATCGGCATGGGCGGCGCGTGCGACCGCAGGTCTTGAGGACAACGTTCCGCCAGCCGCATCGGAAGCGTCGCTATCAAGTCCGTCTCGGCGAGAACCTCAGGCGCAGTGAGGAAACTCGGAACGAGACGATGTACGGGAAGCGATCGTTCCCGATTCTCACTACCTCAGCCTGACCCACGGGTATTTCACCATGGTATCGCTCGACGATCATCTTCTGAACATTGGTCTGAACTTGAAAGCCCAGCTCACTACGGATCGCGAGATCCACGCCACCATCCATGATCCCAAAGCTGTTCGCCGGACTGACGAGCGCGTCGGCCGACTCGACGAACAAATCCTCATTCAGTACCTCAACACCCGCTTCGTCGGCGAAGGCTTCCCGCCATGCTTGCACCAACGGCCTGTTGAGGTCCACGAGGCGAATGACGGTGGGCAGCATAGCGAGAGTCTCCTTGTGAACAGCTGGCCTACTGCCGTTCGAGAAGTCGCTCAAGTCGCCATCGATTCGTGTTCAGCGCCAGCGACTTGAGGCGACCCGCCGAACTGCTCAGCAACCGCGGCGTACGCGGCGTCTACGCCATCCAGCCCAAAGACAACGCGATCATGCGCTGGGACCCGGACAAGAGCGACTTCGCGCCGATGCTGCCGGAAGACAACATCGACGATCCGGCGCTGAGGCGTGGGCCACGACGCTTCATGGTCGACGAGTGGGACGCAGCGGCCGACGCTCGCCGGGCGCGGCTAACTATCCGGGGCCGTCTGTTTGGCCTAGTTCCCGCCGCAGCTGCGGTCCGGGTCGGCGGACGCGGGATTCACGGCTTGCGACGAGTTGACGAACTGCTGCCATGCCGGTTTTCGAAGGCCGTTCTGTTCGATCAGCCCCCATGAGCAGGCGCGAACCGTGAACACGGATTCGGGCTCAGCTGGCTCGCCGGCGGCGGGCGGTGGCGGAAAGGGGCAGTTGTTGATATCCGACGTTCCGGGGTTCGTGAAATCGTGCAACATGAACCAGCTGAGTCCGAGCAAGCGCTGGCGCGACCATGGACTGTCGAGCGGTGAGGGTGGCGGAGTTGTGAGATCGAAGAACCGTTCCCACCAGTCCGGTAGGCTCATCCAGCGCATGTTGTATTCGCTGAAAGCGTCAAAGACCGCTCGCACGTAGGGACCCTGCTGCGCCAAGAGCAGATTGTTGTTGTGTTCGTTCCCAGAGCCGGTCGGGCGAAAATCGCTCGACGGGAACCCACCTTCCTGAAAGATGATCGGCCTGGGCGTGGGAGTGAATCCCTGACTTCGCGCAAACGAGGAAGCGAGTTGCATCGCCGTCAATGCGTTGAGCGTGTCACGCTTCGCCATCGCGAACACTTCATCCGGTGTCGTGTCCAACGGATAGCCACGCGGGGGCTCGTAACGAGTGTAC